>DATGVT010000366.1:0-7535 GCA_035300005.1 Candidatus Acidiferrales bacterium | reverse complement strand
GTAGACCTCGAAGGTGAGCGCGTTCAGGCGCTCGGGACGGTCGAACGTGAGCGTCGCGACCCCGCCCTTTTCCGCGTAACGGAACGGCCGGCGGGTGCCGCGGGCGCTCAACTCTGGACCTGGCCGCCGTCCACGTTGAGGGCCTGTCCGTTGATGCCCCGCCCGGCGGGAGAAGCCAGCAGGACGCAGACGACCGCCACCTCCTCCGGCTGGACCAGCCGTCCCTGCGGGGTGTGGAGCGCCTTCTCGGCGTCGGCCGGCGTGCGGCCGGTGCGGCCGACGATGTTCGCCACCGTCCGCTGCGTCATCGGCGTGTCCACGAAGGCGGGGCAGACGCAGTTGAAGGTCACACCGGAACGGGGGAACTCGGCGGCCAGCGCCCGGCTGAGGCCGATGAGGCCGTGCTTGGCCGCCACGTAGTCGGCCGCGTAGGGTACGCCGACCCGGCCGGCGACGGAGGCCACCTGGATCACCGCCCCGCGCTTTCGCTGCAGCATGCCGGGCAGGGCGGCGCGGATCATCAGGTAGGCGCCGTCGAGGTCGACGGCCAGCGTCCGCCGCCAGGTGGCGGCGTCGATCTCGGCGAACTTGCGGCCGCCTGAGATGCCGGCGTTGTTGACCAGCACGTCGAGGCCACCCCACTCGCGCTCGACCCGCTCTACCGCGCCCCGGCAGGCCGCCTCGTCAGTGACGTCGAGCGGCAGCGCCAGCCCGCCTGTCTCGGCGGCCACGGCTTCGATCTCGGCCACCGTCCGGGCGGCCGCCGCCACTCGCGCGCCCTCGCGCGCGAAGGCCAGGCAGACGGCTTTTCCGATGCCGCGCCCGCCGCCCGTGACCAGCGCGGTGAGGCCCACCAGCGCCCCCACGGCGCATCATCTTCGCATGCCCGAGATCGAGCACCTGAACCCGCCCGGGCTGCCGCGGCCGAGCGGCTACTCGCATGCCACCCGGGCCGGCGACCTGGTCTTCGTCGGGGGGCAGGTGGGCTGCGACGCCGGCGGCCGCATCCTCCAGCCGGGCGACGTCGCGGCCCAGTTCGCCCTGGCGGTCCGCAACCTGAGGACCGCCCTGGAGGCCGCGGGCTGCCGGCCGGACCAGGTCGTGAAGATCACCTACCTGGTCACCGACGCCGCCGCCTACCGTGGCGCGCTGAAGGCGGTCGGCCACGCCTACCGCGAGGTCTTCGGCCGCCACTACCCGGCCTCCACGCTGGTCGAGGTGAAGGGCCTCTTCGACCCGGCGGCGATGGTCGAGATCGAGTGCATCGCCGTGCGGCAGCCCACCTAACATTTCAAAGCGATGAGGGGCGCGCTGGAGCGCGGCTACTGGAACCCGGTCACCGAGACCCTCCCCCGCGAGCGGCTGCAGGAGCTCCAGTGGCGCAAGCTGCAGGCTGCCCTCCGCCACGCCTACCAGGGCTCGCCCTTCTGGCGCGCGCGGATGGACGAGCACCGCTGCGCGCCGGACCGCCTGCGCTCGCTGCAGGACTACCACGAGCGCTTCCCCATCCTCCAGCGCGACGACATCACGAAGGCGGAGGAGGAGCAGCCGCCCTACGGCAGCCTGGCCTCCGTCGACCCTCGCCTCGGCGTCCGCCACCACCAGACCAGCGGCACCTCAGGCAAGCCGCCCGTGCGCACCTTCGACACCGCGCGCGACTGGGCCTGGTGCGGCGACATGTGGGCCACCGGGCTGTACGCGATGGGCATCCGCTCCAGCGACCGGGTCGCGGTCGCCTTCGGCTACGGCCTGTTCATCGGCTTCTGGGGCCTGCAGTACGCCATGGAGAAGATCGGCTGCACCACCATCCCGACCGGCTCCTTCGACTCCGAAGGCCGCATCCGCCTGATCGTCGACCAGGGGCTGACGGTGGTGGCCTGCACCCCCACCTACGCCCTCCGGCTGGCCCTGACCGCCAAGCAGTTGGGGGTCGACCTACGCCGGGACTCCCGGGTGCGGATCGTCGTCACCTCGGGCGAGCCCCGGCCGGACGCCACCAAGAGAGCGATCGCCGAGGCCTTCGACGCCTTCGTCGGCGACACCGCCGGCATGACCGAGTCCTCGACCATCTTCATGTTCGAGTGCGCGGAGGAGCCGGGCGGGTGCCACATCATCGAAAGCGACTACCTGGAGGAGGTGCTCGACCCCGACCGCCTGCGCCCGGCCCCTTATGGGGAGCAGGGCGTGCGGGTGATGACCAGCCTGGGCCGCGAGGGCATCCAGATGTTCCGCTACTGGTCGAACGACCTGGTCGTCAAGCGCCCCCACTCCGACTGCCCCTGCGGCCGCACCTGGGACTGGTACCAGGGCGGCATCCGCGGCCGCCACGACGACATGCGGAAGATCCGCGGGGTCTGGTTCGTGCCCTCCATGGTCGAGGACGTGGTGCGCGCCTTCCCCGACATCGACGAGTTCCAGTGCGTGCTGCAGACGATCGACGAGCTCGACACCCTGGTGATCCAGATCGAGCCCCGCGCCGGGTTCCCGGAGTCGCAGCACGAGGGCCTGCGCGAGCGCTTCCGCGCCGAGGTCAAGCGGCAGCTGTCGCTGACCCCGGTCGTGGAGCTGGCGCCCGGCGGCAGCCTGCCCCGCTTCGAGATGAAGGCGCGGCGCTTCAAGGACGGCCGGGCGGTGCCGAGCGGCCGGTGACATATCCCCGGCCGGAGCTGAGCGACGACCACCGCCGCCGCCTGGAGCGCGCCTACGAGGACCTGCTCGAGCTCTCGGTTTCCTGCCCGGTGCCGGCGGTGAAGGCCGCCGCCCGCCTGGCGCTGGCCCAGGTCCACCAGGCCCTCAACGGACAGGGCCTGCGCTACGAGCTCTACAGCAACCGATTCCCGGACTGAGGAGGCTGGAGGCGGTGACCTCCGTCGAGCCCATCGCGGCCGCCGACCTGCCGGCGCGCGTGGACGAGCTGGCGGCGGTGTACGCGGAGGCGTTCTCGCACCCGCCCTACTCGAAGGACCGGCTTGCCTCTGCGATCCAGATCAGGGAGACGCTCGGGCAGCAGCGCGAGCGGCCGGGCTTCCGCCTGCGGGCGGCGGTAGACGGCGGCCGGATCGTCGGCCTGGCTTACGGCTACTCCAGCGTCCCCGGGCAGTGGTGGCACGACCTGGTCGCCGGTGGCCTGGGCCACGAGGAGACTCGGCGCTGGCTCTCCGACTGCTTCGAGCTGGTGGAGCTGGCGGTGCTGCCGTCGTTCCAGGGCCGGCGCCTGGGCAGCCGCCTCCACGACTCGCTGCTGGCAGGCGTCAGTCACCGCACGGCGGCCCTCTCCACCCGGCAGGAGGAGACGCGGGCCCGCCGGCTCTACCGGCGGCGGGGCTGGGTCGACCTGCTCCGGGACTTCAACTTCCAGGCGCAGAGCCCGCCCTACGTGATCATGGGCCTGGACTTGAAGAGGTTCACCGTCTCGACCGGCCTCCCGCCCGGCTAGATTTATTTTGCAGACTATCTGTTAAATTAATTTGGTGCCTCGCCGTTACCAGCTGGGAAAACGCGCGCCGGAGGTGGCGCGGACCGGCCGCCGAATCCTGGACGCCGCGCGCGAGCTGCTCGCCAGCGGGGACCGGCTGAGCCTGCACGCGATCGCCCGCCGGGCCGGCGTGAGCCGGGTTACGGTCTACAACCGCTTCGGCTCCCAGGCCGGGCTGCGGGGGGCGCTGCGAGGCCGCCTGGCGCCTCCGTCTGCGCCGCCCACCCTAGAACCCCTCCAGGAGGCCGCCCAGCTGATCGAACGGTCCTGCCGCCGCTGGGCCGCCGACCCCGCGCTCTGGCGCCGGCTGGCGGCCGAAGAGCCCGACCCCGACTTCCGCGGGCTCGCGGCCCGGCTGGCCGAGCGCGACCTGCTGCGGCCGGGCGCCTCTCTCCGCGAGGCCGAGGACGTGCTCGCCCTGGCGACCGGCTTTGCCGCCTTCGACCGCCTCCACCGCGACGGCCGGCGCCCGCTGCCGGCGGTGGCCGCGATCCTCCGCCGGCTGGCCGAGACCGTGCTCTCGAAACCCCTGCCGGCGCCGGCATGACCAGACGCTGTAAAGCCGTTACGTGCGAACCGGCCGGCGCGTACAATCCAGCACGCGGTGCCCGCCGCAACTGAGAAGTAAGCAGACGACCGAGCAACCTTAGTGTCCACACTTCGCCAGCCTCAGCGCAAACCAGCGGGCAGACTGCAGGAGATCACCCGCTCCTCCCTCAACCACCTCCACCGCAACGGGCGCTGGCCGGCCCCACCCATGTGGCGCGAGGCGAGCGCGGCGGCCGAGTACGTCAGCCTCCTCCGGGACCCGGTCTTCCGGGGGCGTGACATCCCGCTCGGCGACGGACGTCCCGTCCTCCTGATCTCAGGCTTTCTGGCCGGCGACTGGACCTTGCGCACCCCGCACGACTGGCTGCGCCGAATCGGCTACCGCGCCTACCTGCCCGGCCTCCTCCTCAACCTCACGTACTCAGAGGTGGTCATGCGCCGGCTGGTCGACCGCCTGCACTCCCTGCGGCGGCGCCGGCGCGCGAAGGTGACGCTGATCGGCCACAGCCGGGGCGGCGTCCTGGCCAAGGTGCTGAGCCACCGGCAGCCGGAGATGGTGGAGCAGGTGATCACGCTGGGCTCGCCGCTGGGCGACCCCTTCGACGTGCACCCGCTGACCATGGCCGGCGTGCGCGCCGCCCACGCCTACAACGTCTTCCGCTACGGCCGCCCCGCCAGTGTCGAAGAGCCCTTCCTGCGCGACCTGGCCGCCGAGCCGAAGGTGCCGATAACCTCGATCTACACGCGCTCGGACGGTGTGGTCAACTGGGCGGCCTGCCTGCGGCCGGACGTGCGGGCGATCGAGGTTCGGGGCAGCCACGTCGGGCTGACCGTCAATCCCGACGTCTACCGGCTGCTCGCCTTCCTGCTGCCGGTGCCCGCGCACTCCCCGTAGCGGCCCGGGCCGCCCGCTGCAGCTCGCGGGCCGCCCTCTCCAGGTGCCGCCCGAAGGCCTCCAGGTCGGGCACCAGGTCCCGGTCGGCGACCAGCCCGAAGTGCACCTTCCCGATGTAGGAGACGAGCGCCACGCCGAGCCCCACCGAGGGGTAGATGGGCACGAAGGGCCAGACCTCCAGCAGCTGGGCGCCTCCCGAGTAAAAGGGGATCTGGGGGCCGGGCACGTTGGTGACGATGAAGTTGACCAGCCACTGCTGGTCCGCCGGCAGCAGCCGGCCGGCGAGCGCTTGCAGCGTGGCCGGCGACCAGTCGGCCAGCTGCACCAGCGTCTGCGCGGCCACCGCCTGCCGTGAGCGCTTGAGGTCGCCGGTCGTCTCCTGGACGCGCTCCAGGCGGCCGGCCGGAGCCAGGTCGCCCAGCGGCAGCTCGACCATCATGCCGCTGACCCGGTTCCCCAGCCGGTAGCGCTGGCTCTGGTCCCGGACCGAGACCGGGCAGAGGATGCGGACGCTTTCCGGCACCGGCTCGCGGCGTGCGCGCAGCCAGCGCCGCAGGCCTCCGGCGACCATGGCCAGGACGACGTCGTTGACCGTCCCGCCCAGGGCGTTCTTGACCTCCTTGAACAGGTCCAGCGGCAGGGCCAGGTGGTGGATCCGCCGGTGCAGCCCGATCTGCTGGTTGAAAAAGAGACCCGGCCGCGGCCGCAGGAGCGACTGGCCCAGCGCCAGCATGCCGGTGCCGAGTGGCCGCGCCAGGTCGAGCAGGCCGCCCAGCCTCGCCTGGCCGAGCAGGCGGGCGTGCTGGAGGGGCGAACGCTGCCAGACCGCGTCGACCAGCAGCTCCAGGTCATCGGGAGCGGGCCGGGGGCGCCAGCTCCCGCCGGCCTCGGGCAGGTAGCCCTCCGGGTCGGCGTCCAGCATCAGGGTGGCGATGTCGATCGTCGAGATCCCGTCGACCATCGCGTGGTGGACCTTGTGGATGAGCGCCACCCGCCCGCCTTCCAGGCCCTCGACCACGGTCATCTCCCAGAGGGGCTTGCCGAGGTCGAGCGGCCGCGACATCACCCTGGCCGCGTAGTCGCGGAGCGCAGCCTCGTCGCCCGGGCTGGGCAGCGCCGCCCGCCGGACGTGGAAGCTGAGGTCGAAGTCGGCGTCGTCGACCCAGACCGGGTGGCCGAGGTTGAGGGGCAGCCACTGCACCTTCTGGCGGTAGCGAGGCACCAGGTGCAGCCGCTCTTCGATGGTCTGCGCGATGCCGAGGGCGCCTCGCCGCCCCGGCACCTGGGAGCGGCCCTCGAAGATGTAGACGCCCCCGATGTGCAGCGGCGCCTCCGGCTTCTCCCAGTAGAGGAAGGTGGCGTCGGCCGCGGCCAGCGGTTCGAAGTACGGGGGCTGCGGCATCCGGCTCAATCTTGAAAGGTCGCCAGGTGCTGGGCGAGGGCCCGGTTGAAGTCGGCCGGTCGCTCCTCATTGGTCAGGTGCCCGGCGCCCTCGATCACCGCCAGCCGGGCGCCGGGGATGAGCCGCGCCAGCTCTTCGGAGAGAGGCACGGGCGTGATCCGGTCCTCGGCGCCGACCAGCACCAGGGCCGGCACACGCACGCCCGCCGCCACGCTTCGCATGTCGGCCCTCCAGAGCACCTCGCTCGAGCGCCGGTAGGCGGCCTTGTCCTTGGCCGCCATCACCGCCACGCCCCGCTCCACCAGCTCGGCCGGCGCGGCCGGCGCGTATACCAGCGGCATCCGGGCCCGCGCCAGCTCCTCCATGCCGGAGCCGTCGATGGCCCGCAGCCGCGCCTCCTGCCCGGCCGCCGCCTCCGGGTGGAAAGCCCAGGTGTCGCAGAGGACGAGGCTCCGCACCACGTCCGGCCGGTCGCGCCAGAGCTGCAGCGCCACGATCCCGCCCATCGAAAGCCCGCAGACGTGGGCGGGCCCGGCGGCCAGGTGGCCGATCAGAGCGGCGGTGTCGGCGGCAAAGGCCTCCAGCGAGATCGTTGACGGGTCGCAGGTCGAGCCGCCGTGGCCGCGCAGGTCCAGCGCGGCAGCCAGGTGGCCGCGCCCGAAGCGCCGAAGCTGGCCGGTCCAGGTTTCCTTGGTGGAGCCGACGCCGTGCAGGAACACGACCAGCGGGCCCATCCCCCGGCGCTCGTACGCCAGCCGAGCGTCCTTCAGCTCCAGCGAGGGCATCGGCGGCAGGTTAACCTTACGGTCGTTTTCGCTTGACCGAGGAGAGAGTGACATGGCAGAGGAGCTGAAGACCTTCCTCGACCGCCGGCTGGCGGAGGGGATGGACCGCCGGGACTTCCTGAAGCTAGGCGCCTCCACCGCCGGCCTGGCGGCGCTGGCAGCCTGCGGCGGCGCCACCACCTCCGGCCCCTCCGGGCCCACGGGGCCCGACTTCAAGCTCGGCATCGTCCTGCCCTACTCGCAGGTCTACGCCGACCTCGGCAACAGCATCACCAACGGGATGCTGCTCTACTTCGAGCAGGTCGGAAACCAGGCCGGCAACCGCAAGATCGTGGTCACCAAGGCCGACGAGCAGGTCGCCCTGGCCGACGCAGTGGCGGCGACCAAGAAGGTCGTCGAGCAGGACGGCGTCGACATGGTGGCCGGCTA
>DATGVT010000365.1:0-9558 GCA_035300005.1 Candidatus Acidiferrales bacterium | reverse complement strand
CGGCCAGGCGGCGCGCGACCGCGGCCACCGTGCCGTCCCCGCCGGCGACCACCACCGCGACGTCTTCCGGCAGGGCGCTCAGCCCGAGATCGGGCTCGAACTGCACCACCTGAGCTTCTGGCAAGGCTTGCTCCAGGCGCTCGAGCACGCTGGGCTGTACCGAGCCGGCCCCGGGATTCACGATCAGCAGCTTCTTGGCCGGGGTGCGATCGGCGACGATGGAATTGAGCTTATGTCAGGCCACCCCTATTCCTGGGTCCGCGTCCACCAGCGGATGCTCAGCCGTTATCCCGCCCGGGTGGAGGTGGACGTCCGCCTCTTCCAGGCGATCAACCACCTGCCCCACACGCCTGAGACCGACCGCTGGCTGACCGACCTCTCCGACCTCGGCAAGGGTGCCGGCTGGGTCGGGGCCGGGTTGGCCCTGGGCGTCTTCGGTGGGCGGCGCGGCTGGCGCGCCGCGCTGGCCGCGTCCGCGGCGCTGCTGGCCTCGACGACCCTGACCGAAGGCCCGCTGAAGACCTACTTCCGCATGCGCCGCCCCTTCGCGACCCAGTTGGCGATCGAGGTCGGGCGGCGGCCGGTCGACTCCTCCTTCCCGTCCGGTCACACGGCGGCTTCGTTCGCCGCCGCCACCGCGCTCTCCTCCGCGTACCCGGGCTGGCGGCGGCCGCTCTTCCTGGCCGCCGGCGCGGTCGGCGTCTCCCGCGTCTACCTGGGCCACCACTTTCCCAGCGACGTCGCCATCGGCGCCGGCCTGGGAGTCGGCCTAGGGCTGGTCTGCGTCCGGCTGCTGGGGCCGCGCTAAGCCCCGGACCGCCTCGCCGGCGGCGAACGCGGTCGCCGGCCCTGCCCGGATGACCGTCACTCGACCGGCGCCGGCCACCCGCCAGCCGCTCTCGCCCCAGACCGCTGCCGTCCGTTCGTCGAGCCCCAGCAGCAGCAGGTCCGGGACGGCCTCGCGGGCGGAGTCGATCCAGCGCTGCCCGAAGGTGTTGTAGTGGGGCAGCACGGCCGTGCCGGGGACGACTGCGAGAGCGGGCTCCGGCCGGCGCTGGGTGCGATCCGGCCAGGTGGCCCGGATCAGGGTGTGGGAGCAGAGCGCCATGGCGCCCGCCGAGGAGCCGGCCAGGGCGGCGCCGGCGGTCCAGGCGCCGGCCATGGCCGCCCAGACCGGGGTCCGGCGCAGCACCCTGGCCACCAGCCCGGGATCCCCACCCACCAGGTAGAAGAGCCCGGCACCCGCCGCCAGCTCGGCCAGGCGAGGGTCCTGCGCGTCCCTGCGCGCCAGGACCGGCAGCTCCTGCAGCTCGAGACCGAGTCCGCCGAACCAGGCGCGGGCGTTGCCGACCGCCTGCTCCGGCCGCTGGCGGGCGGCGGCGGTGGGGACTACGTAGGCGGGGCCCCGGCCGGCTGCCTCCGCCAGCAGGCGGTCCTGGGGCTCGTTGCCAGGCTTGAACTCGTCGCCGCCATTGAGGACGAGCAAGCCGGGCCTTCGAGCCATGGCCGATAGGATATTGACGTGCCCCGCCCGGTTCGGGTGCGGATGGCGCCCAGCCCGACCGGCTTCGTGCACCTGGGCAACGTCCGGACCGCCCTCTTCAACCTGCTCTTCGCGCGTTCGCAAGGCGGCGTCTTCGTGCTCCGGATCGACGACACCGACCTCGAGCGCCACCAGCCGGATGCCGAGCAGGCGATCTACGACGGCTTCCGCTGGATCGGCATCGAGTGGGACGAGGGCCCGGACCGGGGAGGCCCCCACGCCCCCTACCGGCAGTCGGAGCGCCTCGACCTGTACAAGGAGCACGCCGCCCGCCTGCTCAAGGCGGGGACCGCCTACCGCTGTTTCTGCACGCCGGAGGAGCTGGCCGCGGAGCGCAGGCAGGCGGACGCGGACAGGCGGCCGTACGTCTACTCGCGACGCTGCCTGAAGGACCCACCTCGCGGCCGGCCGGAGTTCACGGTGCGCTTTCAGGTGCCGGGCCGGACGGTGACCTTCCGCGACCTGGTGCTGGGCGACGTCAGCTTCGAGAGCTCGCTGATCGGCGACTTCATCATCATCAAGTCCGACGGCTACCCGACCTACAACTTCGCCAGCCCGGTCGATGACGCCCTGATGGAGATCTCGCACGTGATCCGGGCCCAGGAGCACCTCTCCAACACACCCGGCCAGGTCATGCTGCTGCAGGCGCTCGGCTACCCGCTGCCCGAGGGCTTCGCGCACCTCCCGATGGTCCTCGGCCAGGACCGGGCCAAGCTCAGCAAGCGCAAGCATCCCGAGATGCGGCTGATGCTCTTCAAGGAGCAGGGCTATCTGCCCGAGGCACTGCTCAACTACCTGGCGCTGCTGGGCTGGAACCCGGGCACCGAGCAGGAGATATTCACGTTCGAAGAGCTGGTGCGGGCCTTCGACCTCAGCCGGGTCCAGAAGGGCGGCGCGGTCTGGGACTGGGACAAGCTGAACTGGGTCGACGGCCAGTACATCCGCAGCCTCGGCGACGAGGAGCTGGCCCGGCGCCTGGAGCCCTACCTCCCGGAGATGCCGCCGGCGACCGTCGCCCGGGCCGCGCCCGCCTTGAAGGAGCGGATGGTCAAGCTGGCCGACGCCCGCGGGCTGCTGGAGTACCTGTGGGTGGAGCCGGAGCCGCCAGGGCTGGAGCCGGATGCGGCGCGGCCGGTGCGCGCGGCGCTGGAAGGGCTGCGGCAGGCGGCGTGGGAGCCGGCCTCGGTGGAGGCGGCCCTGGAAAGGGTCCGGGAGAAGCTGGGGGTCTCGCGGAACCAGCTTTACAAGCCCTTGCGGATGGCCGTCACCGGCCGCGCCATCTCGCCGCCCATCCAGCACACGCTGGCGCTGCTGCCAAAGGAAGAGGCGCTGCGCCGACTGGAGCGCGCTCTAGGGTGACGTCGTGACGGCCGCGGCAATCGTCATCGACCTCGACCCCAACCTCTTCCAGCTGGGACCCTTCCTGATCACCTGGCACGGCGTCTTCTCGGTGCTGGGCATCCTCGCCGCCGCCCGGCTGGGAGCGGTCCTGGCCAGCCGGGACGGAATCCCGCCGCAGCGGATCTACGACGCCGCGGTCTGGATGGTGGTGGCGGGTCTGATCGGAGCGCGTTTGCTCTTCGTCTGGGAGCACTACAGCGCATATGCCGCCCAGCCCTGGCGCATCGTCGCCATCGCCGAGGGCGGCATCAGCCAGTGGGGAGGCCTCTACGGGGCGATGGCCGGGGCCTACCTCTGGGCCTGGCGGCACCACGTGCCCTTCAGCCGCATGCTGGACGCGGGCGGGCCCGCGACCTTGATCGGGCTGGCCGTCGGCCGCATCGGCGACGTCATCAACGGCGAACACCACGGCACCCCGACCAACCTGCCCTGGGGCGTGCAGTACGTGAACGAGCACACGTTGGGCGAGATGGGCAAGGTGGTTCATCCGGAGGTGGCCTACGAGCTGCTCTGGTGCCTCTTCCTGCTGGGGCTGCTGATGCCATTCCACGAGCGCCTCAAAGCCGGGCTGCCGGCGGGCGCCAGCGGGCTCCTCTACCTGGCGGTCTACGCGGCCGGCCGCTTCTTCCTGAGCTTCCTGAGGACCGACCCCGCGGTTTTCCTCGGCCTCCGGCAGGCACAGCTGGCCTCCTTGCTCATGGTGCTGGTGGCGCTGGTGCTGATCCCCTGGCTGGTCCGGCGGCGGCGGGGCGCAGGAGCCGCAGGGCCCACGCCGGCGCCTCCGGCTCGTGCTTGAGGAAGACGTAGGTCTCGTCGTGCCGCCCGGCGGCCGCGCGCAGCCGCCGTGCCCAGGCGCTCAGCTGGGCGGGTGTGTAGTCTCGCCGCAGCCTGTAGTAGGCGAGCGGGCCGAGCTCTGGCTCCGGGGCCCGCGGCCATTTCTCCTGGTCAGTCACCACCAGCGCGGCGCCATGCCAGCGCAGTACCTGGTAGGCGCGCTCGGCGAACCAGGAGCTGTCGCGGAACTCGACCGCCACCGGAGCCGGTAGGGCGGCCAGCAGCCCCTCCAGCAGATCAGGGTCGAGCCGGCGGGTGGGCGGGAACTGCAGCAGGAGCGGCCCGCGCCGAGAACCCAGCCCTGCATAGTGGCCGGCCAGTTGGCGGGCCAGGCCCAGGCGGTCGAAGCCGGGGCCGGAGTAGGTCAGGCCGCGGTGCGCCTTGAGGCAGAAGCGGAATCCCTCCGGCACGCTGCGCGCCCACACCTCCAGGGTCTCGGGGGCCGGCGTCCGGTAGAAGCTGCCGTTCAGCTCCACGGCGTTCAGCCGCTCCCCGTAGAAGGCGAGCATCCTCGAGCCGGCCAGCCGGTTCGGGTAGAAGACGCCCCGCCAGGCCGGGTAGCTGAAGCCGGAGGCGCCGGCGAAGAGCCGGCCTACCGGGAGGCCTCCTGCAGAACGCGGGCACGGAGCTGGCCGCAGGCGGCGTCCGCCTCCCGCCCGCGGGTGTCGCGGACGGTCGCGTTCAGCCCCTGGGCCCGCACCTGGGTGGCGAAGCGGCGCACCTCGCGGTCGCTCGGCGCCTGGTAGGGGGTGCCGCTGACCGGGTTGAATGGGATCAGGTTCACGTGCGCGAGGCGGCCTCGCAGCAGCTGGCCCAGCTCACGGGCGTCGCGCTCGGTGTCGTTGACGCCGGCCAGCAGCACCCACTCATAGCTGACCCGCCTCCCGCTCCGCTCGCCGAAGGCCTGCGCGGCCGGGACCAGCAGCGCCAGCGGGAAGCGGCGGTTGACCGGCACCAGGATGTCGCGCAGCTCGTCGCGGGCGGCGTGCAGCGAGATCGCCAGCGTCACCGCCAGCTGCTCCTCCGCCAGCCTGGCGATCTGGGGCACCAGGCCGCTGGTGGAGACCACGACCCGCCGCGGACTGATGCCCAGCAGGGCCGGATCGGCCAGCCGGCGGATCGATCCCACCACCGCGTCATAGTTGGCCATCGGCTCGCCCATTCCCATGAAGACCACGTGCGACAGGCGGCGGCCTTCGGCGCGCAGCCGGCGGGCGGCGTCCAGGGCCTGGTCGCTTATCTCGTGGGCACGCAGGTTGCGGCCGAAGGGCCCCTGGCCGGTCGCGCAGAAGGGGCAGCCGATCGGGCAGCCGACCTGGGAGGAGATGCAGAGGGTGCTGCGGTGCGCGTACCGCATCACGACTGCCTCGACGGTGTGCCCGCCGGCCAGCTCGTAGAGGACCTTGGTGGTGAGGCCGTGGTCGGCCTCGGAGACCCGAACCTCCCGCAGGGAGGAGGTGTGGAAGCTGGTAGCCAGCTGCGCGCGGAGCCCGGCCGGGAGGTCGTGCATCTCGGCGAAGCCGGCGGCGCCGCGGGCCAGCCAGGCCCAGACCTGGCGGGCGCGGTAGCCGGGCTGGCCGCGCTCGGCCAGCCAGGCCTCCAGCTCCGCCAGCGAGAGGGAGGTGATCGGGGGAGGTTGGTCGTGCACCGCAAGTACGATACCGGCGCCTTGCGCGCCCTCGCCCTCCTGCTGCCCCTGGCGCTGGTGCAGCTGGCGGCGGTGCCGGAGCCGCCTCCGCCCCCACCGCCGGCGGAGGCCGTGCCCCGCCTGCTGACCGTGTACGAGTGGCTCCGGATCCTGCCCGCGCCCCGGAGTCCGGAGGGCTTCCAACCGCCGGGCGGGCAGCGGGTGGCGTGGCCCCTGCACGGGATCCTGACGCAGCCCTTCGGGTGCACCGGCTTCTACCGCGAGCCGTCCCAGACCGACTGCCCGAACGGCTTCCATGCCGGGATCGACCTGGCAGACCCGCCGGGCACGCCCATCCGGGCCGCGGCGCCCGGTCTCGCCTACCCCATCCCGGACGTCGAGCGCTACGGCAACCACGTGGTCGTTCAGCATGTGGGCGGGCTTGCCACCAACTACGCGCACATGAGCCGGATGAACGTGGCGTGGGGGCAGCTCGTACAGGCCGGGGACGTCATCGGCTTCGTCGGCTCCACGGGCAACTCGACCGGCCCGCACCTGCACTTCGAGGTGCGCTACGCCGGCGTACCCCTGGACCCCATCCTGTACCTGCAGGGCAGCCCGCCCGACCCTTTCCCGCTCCCGCCCGGCTGGCCGGGCGCCCAGCGCGACGACTGGCTGGGCAGACGGTGAGCGCTCTGACGACCGGCCCAGGATCAAAGCCGCTTAAATGGGTGGTGGAGCGTAAGGCCCGGCTTCGCCGGGCCGTGTGAGTCCCGCTCGCGACGCCAGAACGACGCTTTGCGGGAGGAGGCTCGCGGGGGAGGCCTGCCTCTCCCGCGCTTCACTGGCTGGGCAGACGGTAGATAGCACGGTAAACAGCTCTGTCGTGATTCCGTGGTAGCGGGCCGAGTACAGTCCTAGCCGTGAGCCCAGCCCGCATCCGGCGGCGCCACCGCGCCCTGGAGATCCTGCTGCCGGGCGCGCTGCTCGCGGGCGCCGCGCTGCTTGCCGTGCTGGCCTTCGCGACGGTCGACTCCCTCCTCTCCGGAAAGCTCAGCCTCCTGCAGCTGCTGACCCCGGACCCGGTCGCCGCCGGCCTCACCCTGACCCTGGTCGGCACCTCCGAGGGCGTGGCGATCGCGATCGTGATCGTGGTCGAGGTCCTGGGCATCCAGCTGACCGCCGACCGCTACTCGCCCCGGATCATCGACATCTTCGTCCGCGACCCCCTGAACGGCGGCGTGCTGGCGCTCTTCCTGGGCTCGATCGTGTTCACGATCTGGGTCGGCGCCGAGGTCAAGGCCGACTACGTGCCCCTGGCGGGGGTGATCACCTCGCTGTTGCTGGCGGTGGTCGACTTCGCGGTCCTGATGCCCTACGTCCGCTACCTGTTCCAGATCATGCGAGCGGAGACGATCATCCGGTCGATCCGGCACCGCACGGCCCACGAGCTCAGGCGAGCGGTCGCGGGCCGCGATGACGTCGCCGCCCGGCACGCCGTCCGGGACGCGCTGGCACAGATCACCGACATCGCCCTGGGCTCCATCCAGGAGGGCGACACGCAGGTCTGCCTGGCCGCCATCGAGGCCCTGCGCGAGGTCGTCGTGGAGGACTACGTCCCCGTGAAGCCGCAGCTGCACGCCCGCTGGTTCGGAGTCGGCCACGAGGACATGCCGGGCGCCTCCGACCAGACCATCCGCCAGGTCGACCGCACGCGGACCTGGGTGGAGCATTCGGTGCTCTCCGACTTCCTGGACCTGATCGGCGAGACGCCCGCCTTCCGCAAGGAGGTCATCCACGCCATCGCCCGGGCGACGCGCGCGCTGGGCGCGGCGGCGATCCATCATGACGACGCCGACCTCGAGAACCTGGTCATCCGGTTCTTCAACACCTACCTGCGGGCGGCCATGAACCAGCGCGCACCGACCTTCGTCTACTCGGTCTTCAACGAGTACCGGCTTTTCGCCGTCCACGCTCTCGACCGCCGGCCGGAGCTGGTGATGCGGGTAGCCGATCACCTGATCGGCTACGGACGGAGTTTCGACGCGGCCGGCATGCCCTTCATCATCGGCACCGCCGCCGAAGACGTCGCCGACATGACCATACAGGCGGTCGCCCATGACGCCGATCGCGCCCTGCTGCTCGCGAAGCTGCTCAGCCGGACCCTCGAGAGCATGGCCAAGACGGCGCCGCCGATCGCCCTCAACGGCGTGCTCAAGGCGGCCATCAAGCTCAGCCTGTGGGCGATGGCCGAAGGCCGGCGCGAGATCGAGGGCGCCCTGGTGCTGGGCGTCAAGACAGTGCCCCGCGACTTCGTGGAGGCCGCGCTCCAGCGGATGGAGCGGACGCAGGAGAGCGTCTTCTCGGAGGTCTCCGACCGCGTGGTCGCATTCGACTGGGTGGAGGACAACCTGCGCGAGCTGATCCCTGCGCTGCGGCTGGAGCTGGACGGCCAGGCGGAGGCGGTTAAGGAGGCCGCCGCCGAGCGGCGGCCAGCGCGTAAGCCTCGCCCCCGGGTCCCCGCCTAGCCTGCACCCGGCCCTCGTCCACCAGCTTTCGGAGGTGGGCCCGCAGCGTCATCTCCGCGGCCGCCTGCAGCATTGCGTCATCCCCGACCTCGGCCGCGTAGACGCGCTGCGTCAATTCGGCGGCGCCGGCCGGCCCTTGACTCAGCGCGGCAAGAATTTGCACCTCCCGCTCCAGGCGGTGCCGGCGGTACTCTTCGATCTTCGCCTCCGCCTCCAGCACCGGGTCCCAGTGGCCGGGGAACAGCATCCGCGGGCACAGCGACGCCAGCCGTTCCAGCGACGCCAGGTACGCAGCGACGTCCCCCTCTGGATAGGTCACCATCGAGCTGCCCCGGCCCAGGATGAGGTCGCCCGTGAAGGCCACCCGATCTTCTGCCAGCCAGAAGCAGAGGTGGTCAGGCGCGTGGCCGGGGGTGAAGAGCGCCGCCAGGCTCAGCCGGCCGACGCGGACCAGGTCGCCGTCGGCCAGCTCCGGATGGCGAGCGACGCGCGCCTGGTGCCGGCCCGCCAGCCGCTCGGCCAGCGGCAGGTGGTCGGGATGCGAGTGCGTGACCAGCACGGCAGCCAGCGCGGCGCCGCCGAGCGCGCGCTCCACCGCCTCCAGGTGCCGGTCGTCGTCCGGGCCCGGGTCGATGACCGCCACCACCGGGGGGTCACCTACGATCCAGGTGTTGGTGCCGGGTCCGGTGTAGGGGCCCGGGTTGGGCGCCACCACCCGCCGGACGGTAGCCACTGCTAGCAGGCCGGTGCTAGCAGGCCGCTGGAAAAGGGGTCGCCCGCCTGCGGGCGGCATCGGCGCTCTGGCGCCCTGCCGGCCGAGATGGCTGCCAGCGGGCCCCGGCGGTCGTCGTCACGCATCTTCGAGATGCGCTCCTAGCCCGCCACCCGCTGACTGGCCCTTCGGCTCGCCAGGATCGCCAGATCATCCGATGCCCCTTTTCAGCACCCTGCTAGGTCGCGGGCAGGTAGACGGCCGGCCGGTCGGGGTCGGCCGCGTCCAGAAAGCCGCTCAGGTGCGTGTCCACCAGCAGCCGCACCAGCGGCTCCCCCAGCTCGGGCACGGCCAGGGCCCGCCGGTCAGGTCCCGGCGTCACCCGCAGCACCCACCAGTCGCCGTCCCGCTTCGCGCGGAAGACCGTCCCGGATCCACCCATCCAGTCGTAGAGGCGGGCGAGGGCCTCGACCAGGACCGGCTCCGGCGCCAGCACGATCGCGTCGCCAGGCAGGTCGTGGTCGACGCTGCGGGCGGCCACGTTGAGCACTGCGGCCAGCACCACGGCCCGGGCCGGGTCCTTGGGCGGGATGGCGGCCGCCTCCAGCGCCGCCGCCCGGCGGCCCACCTCCTGGGCCTGCTCGTAGACCAGCTCCAGCGCCTGCGTGCGGCCGAAGGCCGCTTGCCGCGCCGACTCCTGCAAGGCCAGGACAGCCGAGCGCAGCTTGTGGCCGAGGCGGCTGAGCAGGTGCTGCCGGCGCTCCTCGGCCAGGCGCTCGCCCAGCTCGGCTGCCTTCCGGGCCGCGGTGCGCCCGCCGTCGGGCGCCCAGCCGACCAGGCGCCCGCCCACCTGGAGCGGCTTCCAGGGGCCGCCCGGGGGCGGCCGGCTGAGGTCGGCGGGGCCATAGCGGTC
>DATGVT010000364.1:0-1504 GCA_035300005.1 Candidatus Acidiferrales bacterium | reverse complement strand
GAGCGGGCCCGCTTCCAGCCGCACGTCGAGGAGTACGAGCACCTGGGCGGCGTGCAGGCCGGCTACCGGGAGCTGGGCCCGCTCTGGGAAGCCGCCCTGGCGTCAGAGCGGCGCCGGGTCGAGCCGGAGGAGGCGATGCTGCGCTCGGTCGTGCAGATCGAGGCTCCCATCGAGGCGGCCTGGAAGGTCGTCACCGACGCCGGTACCTGGAAGGAGTTCATGCGCGCCAGCCAGGTCGCCGTCCTGCCTGGCGCCCGCGGCACCCTCGCCGACGGCGAGATCCACTGTCACCACGGCAAGGACGGCAGGGAGGTGACCGAGTTCCGGGTCCTCCTGGCGGCGCCGCCACGCGAGCTGAGCATCTTCTCGGCCGACCAGGTCGACTTCTACCAGACGATGGCGCTGGCCGAGATCGGCCCCGGCCGGACGCAGGTCGAGACCAGGGTCCTCTGGCGGGCGCGCCCCGGCCTGCCCGGGCGCCTGATGTCGGCTGTCTTCGGCTTCATGATGAGCCGGGCGCTGGCTCGCGGAGCGCGCACCCTGGAACGGCTGGGCCGCGAGGCGGCTACCCCTCCGGCTCCTCGTACTTGACCGCCTCGAAGTAGTTCCCGCAGCGGCGGCAGCGGTACTGCAGGGTCATGGCCTGGGTGCCGAAGAGCGAGATCGGCTCCGCGTCCCGCTCCCCGCAGAACGGGCAGCGCGGCTCCGACCGCGGCTCAGCCCTCTTCTCTTCCGGCACCGCTGGGCATGAACTTCTTTTCTTCGAGGCCGCGCAGCATGGCGAAGGTGCGCTCGTCGATGGCGCCCGGCTCCAGGCGCCGGCGCCGCGCGTCCCAGTGCTTCCAGTCGATGGCGGCCTTCGGCGCCCGCACCTCGAGCCGCTCCTGCACCCGCTCCCACAGCTGGCCGGGGCCGGCGGCCAGTGAGCCGTCCTTGTGGAGCGAGGCCACCTCGCCGTCGTCGGGCCCGATCCAGGCGAGGGCCTCGCGCCAGGCGCGCCTGACCGGCTCCTCGTCGACACCCTCCCGTAGCCACGCGCGGCCGTGCAGGAAGTGGTAGCGCTCCTCCAGCAGCATCTTCCGCAGTCGGGAGCGGAGCACCTCGACCTGACCTTCGACGCAGGCCTCGATCATGGCCGTGAAGGTGGTGTCCAGGATGGCGTTGGCCGCCACGAACTCGGCCCAGGAGGTCCACGGCCGGTCGAAGTAGGCCAACGCCAGGTAGCTGGCCGGGTCGGTCTCCCGCTCGGGGCCGCGCGGGTCCTCGCCCAGGGGCTCCAGGCAGCCGTAGAGGACCCGGCTGTGCCCGAGGTCGTCCAAACCCATGGCGGCGGCGGCGATGTCGGCCTCCAGGGAGGGGGCGCGGGTGGCCCACTCGGCGTAGCGGAGCCCGAGCAGGTGCTTGCAGTCGGCCAGGCTCAGGACGAGCGTCGCCACGCTCATTGGGGTTCCTCGCCCGGCTGCCAGAGCGGGAGCAGGGCGCTCCTGGGCGCGATCACCATCTC
>DATGVT010000363.1:0-22275 GCA_035300005.1 Candidatus Acidiferrales bacterium | reverse complement strand
ACGAGTAGGGCTTCTAGCCACCTACGATCCGGCGGAGCGCGGCACGAGTTTGATCGTCGTGGATCGCGCCTCCGGGGTCAGAACGCTGTTGAGAATCCTTCCGGCGTATCGGCGGTATTTGGCCCGGTAAGCAGCATCGATCTCATGATCGATGTCATGGTCGGCCTCCACGAAGGTGACGTCTTTCTCAACGTTGCCGGCCCAGATCCGACCTTCGTGCGTCTCCTGGACGCCCCGGAACCAGGCCGCATCACGCCCCTTGACGGCCGATCGGACGTAGAGGCTGTCGTCGTGACGGACCACCCAGACGGTCACCGGTTTTCGGAGCGTGCCGTCGCGCTGAAGTGGCGCGATCTGCATTTCTTCTGCTGCTCCGATCTTTGCGAGCTCGTCACTTGTCCAGGCGGTCATCGGCGCGTCTCCTTCGTACGGACCTCTAAGGGAGGCGGCGCCGCACGTCGGATGCCCGGCGCACGGTCCAGTCGGGGTACGGCCGCGCCACCAGCATGACCGGCTGGCCGGCCTCCACCCAGCCTTCCTGCATCACGCGCAGGTACCAGCCGTGCCGGCCGCTGGCCTCGACCCGTCTGAGCAAGTCCGGGCGCGCCCAGCGGTAGCCGATCTTGTAGCAGGGCCCGCGGGGGCTGCTGACCTGCACCACCGTGGAGCCGATCGCGTAGGCGTCGCCGATGCACACGGACTCCTCGTCCTGCCCGACGATGGTGAAGTTCTCGCCGAAGCCGCCCGGACCCATCTCGGCCAGGCCCAGCTCGGAGCGCCACCTGGGGTAGTGGTCGGCGGAGTAGGCGAGCACCGCCATCTCCAGACCGCCATGCACACGGCGGTCACCCTGCTGGTCCCCCTCGAGCCCCTGGGAGCTGAGCCGGACCGATCCGTTGACCGGCGTCTTGAAGAAGGCCGAGCGCCAGCGGAGCCGCTTGGCAAACTCCGGCGCCGGCAGCAGCCGTGACCGGCCGACCTGGACCGAGACCAGAACGGACAATGCGGCCATAGCCTAAGACGGCTCAGCGAGGGGCCTTACATTTAGGCCGTGCGCATCGGCGTCCTCACCGGTGGCGGCGACGCGCCCGGGCTGAACGCAGCCATTCGCGGCGTCAGCCGGCGGGCCTTCCAGCTCGGCCACCAGGTCACCGGCATCAAGAACGGCTGGGCCGGCTGCCTGGGCGAGGGCGACATGGAGGACCTGACGCCGGAGTCGGTGCGCGGCATCCTGCCCCTGGGCGGCACCATCCTGGGTACCTCGCGCACCAACCCGCTGAAGGAGAAGGACGGCCTCCAGCAGGTGATCGCCACCCTGGGCCGCCACGGCGTCGGCGGCCTGGTCGCGATCGGGGGCGACGACACCCTCTCGGTGGCGGTCAAGCTGCACGAGGCTGGCTTCCCGGTGGTGGGAGTGCCGAAGACCATCGACAACGACCTTTCGGCGACCGAGTTCTGCATCGGTTTCGACACCGCCGTGGGCGTGGTGGTCGAGGCCCTCGACCGCCTGCACACGACGGCCTCCGCCCATCACCGCGTGATGGTGGCCGAGGTGATGGGCCGCGACACCGGCTGGGTGGCCATGGTCGGCGGCATCGCGGGTGGGGCCGACCTGATCGTCATCCCCGAGTTCCCGACCCCGCTGGCGGAGATCATCGAGCACCTCCACCGCCGGCGGAAGGAGGGCAAGGACTTCAGCATCATCGTGGTCGCGGAGGGAGTCAGGCTGCCGGAGCTGGGCGAGGAGGCGGAGGCCGCCAGGAAGGATGCCTTCGGGCACGTGCAGCTGAGCAAGCGCGGCATCGGCGACCGCCTCAGCCAGCGCATCGAGGAGGAGACCGGCCTGGAGACCCGCGTCACCGTGCTCGGGCACATCCAGCGCGGCGGCTCGCCCTCACCGACGGACCGGATCTGGGCGACGCGGCTGGGCGTGAGGGCGGTCGACCTGCTCGCCGGCGGCACCAGCGGCGTGATTCCGGTGGAGGCCAACGGCGAGGTCGAGGTGATGCCGCTGGAGGCGGTGGTCAAGGAGCAGCGCAAGGTCCCCAAAGAGCTGCTCGACCTGGCCCAGGTCTTCGAGTAGGGGAACCCCGTGCTGCTGACCGAACTGCTGCGCGGCCTGCTCGCCGACTTCCAGCGCACCGCGGGCGCCGACCTGCTCTCGCTGAGCCTCTTCGACGAGGCGACGGGCACCTACTACGCGCCCTTCGCGCTCGGCCTCGGCGAGGAGGGCCTGGAGGAGTCGCTGCTGGACATGGGCGAGCAGCTAGCCCGCTATAAGGCCGACGCCTCCCAGGGCAAGGCGCCGCGCGAGCTCGGGTTCACCCACTACGGTTCCACGGTCTGGCTCACAGTCAGCAAGCGGCCGCTGGTGGCCAGGGACGCGCAGAAGGAGGTCGACAGCAGCTTCGTCCGCCGGCACCAGGTCCGCTCGTTGATCGGCCTCCCCCTGATCGCCGGCGACCGCCTGGTCGGCCTCGTCTACCTCAACTACCTGGACGCGGCGCGGGCCCCGGGGCCGGAAAAGCTGACGGAGCTGGAGGGGGAAGCGGCGGCCGCGGCCGCGGCGATCCAGAAGCAGCTGGGTCAGGCCGAGAAGGAGGCGCTGGCCACCATCGAGCGCCTGAGCCGGGAGCTCGCCGCCGCCTCCGGCTCGGCCAACTTCGGCCAGAGCCTGGCCGAGGTGCTGGCCGACCTGCGGGCCGCGGCCGGACTGGAAGCGCTGGCCGTCTACCAGCACACCGGAGGGGGTCGGCTGGCGCTGGCCGCCCAGCAGGGCGTCGCCGGTCTGCCCGCCACCATCCCGGTGCCGCAGGACCCCGACGCCTGGGAGCAGGCGGTGCTGAACGCCACCGGGGCCGCCATCGGAGAGCTGCACCTGGTCGCCGCCCTCGCGCTGGCCGCCGAGCGCCCGCAGGGGCTGCTGCTGGCCCTCAGCCGCGACCGGGTGGCCATCCCCCGCCTGGCGCCGGCCGCGATGGACCTGCTGGAGACTTCCGCTCAGCTGCTGGGCGGCTCGCTGGCGGCGCAGCGCCTGGTCGCCACGCTGGAAGACACCAACCGGGTGCTGGGAGCCCTGAGCCGCCTGAGCAACGCCATGTTGCGGCCGGGGTCCTCGCGCCGGGAGGTGCTGGAGGCGGTCGTCAACCACCTGACCAGCGCCGAGGTGCCCGAGTTCGACTTCCAGCTGGCCGGCGTCTACCTGCTGGAGGAGGTGGAGCCGGGGCGGCTCGCGGTCCGGATGGCGGCCGGTTCGGAGCCGCTGGACCAGGAGCGCGACCTGGCGCCGGACGACGTCCTCTGCTACGTCGCCCGCAACTGGCAGGTGGTGGCGGTCGGGCCCCTGGGGGGCGGCGAGCTGCTGGCCGGCTACCAGCCGGACCAGCTGCTGGAGACCTCGGTCCCCGCGGTCCGTGCCGACGGCAGCACGGCGGCCAGCGTCCCGGTGGCGCTGGTGGCGGCCGGCGGCCGCGTGCCCGACCCGCCCTTCACGCTGGCCGGTGACATCTTCGAGGCCCGCCGCCACGCGGAGCTGATCCGCGTCTTCCTCCCCTTCGGCCGGGACAGCCGCGCGCGGGCGACCGGCGTCCTCGAGCTCGGCTACGAGCGGTCCCGAAAGCGGCCGCTGGAGAGGACACAGGTCGAGGCCCTGCGGGCGGCGGCGGCGCAGGTGGCGGTGGCCCTGGAGACGGCTCGGCTCTACGAGGACGCCCGCCGGCACGCCGAGCAGCTGGAGCTGTCGAGGAACGTGAGCCAGGCGATCGCCTCCTCGATCGACCTCGACCAGACGCTGCGGCTGGTCGCGCGCAACCTGGTCCGCCTGGTTGACGCCTCGCTCTGCCAGATCGCCCTCTACGAGGAGGACGGCTACGGCTGGTACGGGGCGGCCGCCTCCGAAGGCGAGGAGGCCTGGCGGCGCCAGCGCGGCGAGCGGCCGGCTCCCTCCTTCCTGTTCGAGGTGCTGGACCGCCGGGCGCCGCTGGTGATCGACGACGCCGCCCACAGTGAGCTGGTCAGCCCTGAATACGTCCAGCTCTTCGGGGTTCGCTCGCTCCTGGCTCTGCCCCTGCTGGCGGACGGGCAGCCGATCGGGGCGGCGGTGCTGGCCCGCACCGGCGAGGTCCGGCCCTTCAGCCCGGAGGAAGCCGAGCTGGCCGGCGGCCTGTCGGACCAGGCGGCGATCGCGATCAAGAACGCCCGCCTCCACGCCTTCGCCGAGGAGGAGCGGCACCTGGAGAAGGACTTCATCCTGGTCGGCTTCGGCATGTGGGGCCAGAAAACCTATCAGCACCTGCTCACGCTGAAGCAGTTCTTCAACTTCAAGATCTCGGTCGTCCAACTGGACGCCGGGATGGCCCGGGTGGAGCTCGCGAGCCGGGCCGAGGAAGTCCGCGCCACAGGCGACGCCTTCTACTGGGACAGCGAGGCGGAGCCGGCCTACCAGCAGCTCGCCCGTGACCTCGAGTCCAGCCGCTACGTGATCACCTACATCGCCACCCCGGCGGCCACCCACCTGGCTACGCTGGCCCGCTACTACGACCTCAGCGACGTGATTGTGGTCGAGAAGCCGCTGGGCGCCGCCCCGGACGCCTACCGCGAGTTCCTGGACAGCGTGCCGCCGGGGGTCGAGATCGTAGCGGCCGACCACTACTACTTCAAGCTCGAGGTGCGGCTCCTGCAACTCCTCCTGAGCGAGGAGCGCACTCTGCGCGCCTTCCTGGACAGCGTCGAGCAGATCGAGGTCGAGATCCTGGAGGAGCAGCCGCTGACCGGCGCGGCGGCCGACATCGGCGTGGTGGCGGACCTGATCCCGCACGCCTTCGCCATCGTCTCTCTCTTCACCCCCATCGGCCGGATCCAGCTCGACCCGGCGGGGCCGCTCCTGATCGGACGCCAGGAGCCGCTGCAGGGGACGCGCGAGACCTACGCCCGGATGAAGGGCAGCTTTCCCTATCAGGGCCGCTCGGTGCGGCTGGTCATCGACATGGGCAAGGGCGTCGAGGACTCGAAGTGGATCAAGCTCAGCGCCGACCTTGGCGCCGGCGGCCGGGGCAGCTTCTACAAGTTCGACTTCGGCCGCGGCGAGGCCATCGACGGTACCCAGGCCGCCGTCCGGGCCGCCCGCCGCACGGTGCGCCAGCCGGGCGTCCCCGACAACGCGCACCTGACCATGCTCCGCCACGTGATCGAGAAGCGGCGCCCGGCGGTGGGGATCCTCTCCATCCGCGAGGCTCTGCGCTCGAACCAGCGCATTCAGGAGCTGGAGGCGCTTGCCGGCCGACTGCTGGAAAAGGGCGAATGGACGCTCTACGGGCAGGGGCACCGGCCCGACTTCAGCAGGCGTACCGGGACTTCGGCGTCTCGCTGATCGCACCCCTGAAGTTGCCATTGCTGGGCGGGAACCTAGAATGAAGGAGCTTGGCGTTCGCCGGATAGCCATGGCTGGGGGTAGAACATGAGCGCTTCGAGCTTCGGAAGGTCTCTCCTCGTCGTTCTGATGAGCGCACTGGTCGCGGCCGGTTGCGCGCCTGGCCAGGGCACGGGCAAGACCGGCGGCTCCGTCAAGGTGCTGGCGGTCTGGGGTGGCAGCGAGCAGGACTCCTTCCTGGCCATGGTCAAGCCTTTCGAGGACCGGACCGGCATCAAGGTTGAATACGAGTCCACCCGTGACATCGCCTCCGTGCTCAACACGCGCCTCAAGGCTGGCAATCCGCCGGACGTGGCCGGGCTACCAGGCCCCGGCCAGATGGCGGAGTTTGCCAAGGCCGGCAAGCTGATCAACCTCGACAACGTCCTCGACACCAACCAGATGAAGGATCAGTACTCGGCGGACTGGATCAAGCTGGGCCAGGTCAACGGGAAGAGCGTCGGCATCTTCATCAAGTCGTCGTTGAAGGGCCTGGTCTGGTACGACCCCAAGTACTTCAACGCCAAATACCAGCCGGCCAAGTCCTGGTCCGACCTGATCAGCCTGGAGGACAAGATCAAGTCGGACGGCACCGCCCCGTGGTGCATCGGGCTCGCCAGCAGCGGCGCCGACGGGTGGCCCGGCACCGACTGGATCAAGGACATCGTCCTCACGCAATCGGGCCCGGACGTCTATGACCAGTGGGTCGCCGGCAAGAAGCAGTGGAGCTCCTCGGAGATCAAGGGCGCGTTCAAGATCTGGGGCGACAATTTCGTCGCCAAGCCCGGCATGGTCTACGGGGGCAAGCAGTCGATGGTCTCGGTCGACTTCGCCGACTCCGCCACTCCGATGTTTGCGAGTCCGCCGAAGTGCTACCTGCACCACCAGGCCAACTTCATGTCCGGCATCTTCGTCGAGAAGAACCCGGCATTGAAGGCGACCACGGACTTCAATTTCTTCAACATGCCCGCCGTCGACAGCAAGTACGACGGCGCCAAAGTGGTGGCCGGCGACCTGTTCGGAATGTTCAAAGACACGACGCAGGCGCGCCAGCTGATGAAGTACCTGACCACGGCGGAGGCGCAGTCGATCTGGGTCAAGCGGGGCGGGACCCTCTCCTCCAACAAGAAGGTCGCGCTGTCCGACTACCCCGACGACCTCTCAAGGCTGATGGCGAAGACCCTGACCGAGGCGAAGATCTCTCGGTTCGACGCCGGCGACCTGATGCCGGCAGCCATGCAGGCAGCTTTCTGGAAGGCGGCGCTGGACTTCGTCAGCGACCCCGGCAAGCTGGACTCCATCGTCGCCGGGCTGGATAGAGTGCAGGCGGACGCCTACAAGTAGCGACTAGGAGGACGGCGTGGATATCGGCCAGCTCGTAACACTGGTCGTGGTCATTGTCGGCGTTCCGACCCTGCTGGCCGCCTACATCGTCGGGCTGGAGTTCGTGGTTCGCACACTGCCCGAGAAGTCGCGACCCTCCGTCCGGCCGTGGATCTGGGTGGCGCCGGCGCTGGTCTTCATCGCCGTCTTCCTCGTCTACCCGGCGCTGGATACCATTCGGATCAGCCTCCTCGACCGCGACGAGGCTTTCGTCGGCCTGGCCAACTACGTCCACGTCTTCAGCGACTCCTCGGTCCTGATCGCCATCCGGGACAACTTCGTCTTCTGGCTCGTCATCTACACGGCCTTCGTGCTCCTGTTCGGGGTGCTCCTGGCCGTCCTCAGCGACCGGGTGCCTTATGAGACGCTGCTCAAGTCGCTGATCTTCATGCCCATGGCCATCTCGTTCGTCGCCCTGGGCGTGATCTGGAAGTTCATGTACAGCTATCAGCCGCCTGACGCTCCGCAGACCGGCACGATGAACGCCATCATTACGGGACTCTTCCACGCGCAGCCGATCACCTGGCTGCAGGACGAGCGGATCAACAACTTCGCCCTCATCGCAGTCGCGGTCTGGGGGTTCACCGGGTTCGCGATGGTGATCATCTCGGCGGCGCTCAAGGGCGTTCCGGGCGAGCTGCTGGAAGCGGCTCGTGTCGATGGGGCCGGCGAGGTGACCATCTTCCGGCGCGTCATCCTGCCGCTGCTGATGCCGACCATCACTGTGGTCGGCACGACCCTCGTGATCTTCGCCCTCAAGGCTTTCGACATCGTCTACGTGATGACGGGTGGCAACTACGACACGGACGTGCTCGCCAACCGGATGTACTTCGAGCTGACCAGGTTCAACAACCCCGGGCGCGCGGGCGCGGTGGCGGTGATCCTGCTCGTAGCCGTGATCCCGGTGCTGATCTTCAACCTCCGGCAGTTCAGGGCCGTGGAGTCGAGGCGGTGAGCGCCGAAGCCGCGGCCAGGGTGGAGGTGGCGACGGCGGCTCGCTTCTCGCCCGAGTGGGTGGCGCAAAAGCTGGGCGGAGTTGCCCTGCATGTGGCCTTGATCGGTCTCGCGGTCGCCTGGATCGTGCCCACGCTGGGCCTGTTCGTGAGCTCGTTCCGGCCGCTGTCCGCGATCTCCACCTCAGGCTGGTGGGCCGCCCTCTCGCCGCCATTCAACTTCACCCTCGACAACTACGAGCACGTGCTGACGCGGAACAACCTGAGTACCAGCCTGGTCAACAGCTTCATGATCTCGATTCCGGCCACCGTCATCCCGACGACGCTGGCCGCCTTTGCCGCCTACGCCTTTTCCTGGATGCGCTTCTGGGGCCGGAACTGGCTGTTCCTGGCCGTGGTCGGACTCCTGGTCGTGCCCTTGCAGGTGACCTTCATCCCGCTCCTGAAGCTGTTCACCTCGCTCCAGCTGAACGGCACTTTCCTGGGTGTCTGGCTCGCTCACACCGGCTACGGCCTGCCCTTCGCAATCTATTTGTTGGCGAACTTCTTCCGGGCGCTGCCGACCGACCTCTTCGAGTCGGCCGAAATCGACGGAGCGGGCACGCTGACGGTCTTCTTCCGGATCGTGCTGCCACTGTCGGTGCCCGCGATCGCCTCGCTCGTGATCTTCCAGTTCCTCTGGGTCTGGAACGACCTGCTCGTCGCCCTCATCTACCTGGGAGGCAGCCCTCCGGTGGCCCCGATGACGGTCACGGTCGCCAACCTGGTCAACTCGCTGGGCCAGGGGTACCAGTGGCTGACGGCGGCCGCGTTCCTCTCCATGATCGTACCGCTGGTCGTGTTCCTCAGCCTGCAGCGCTACTTCGTGCGTGGCATCTTGGCCGGCTCTGTGAAGGGGTAGTTAGAGCGATGTCATCAGTCACCTACGACCACGTCGTGAAGCGCTACACGGCCGACATCACGGTGGTGAAGGACTTCAATGTCGAGATCAAGGACAAGGAGTTCATGGTGCTGGTCGGCCCCTCGGGCTGCGGCAAGTCCACCGCGCTCCGCATGCTGGCCGGCCTGGAGACCATCACCGAGGGCCGCATCCTGATCGGCGACCGGGTGGTCAACAATGTGGCCGCCAAGGACCGGGACATCGCCATGGTCTTCCAGTCCTACGCGCTCTACCCGCACATGTCCGTCTTCGACAACATGGCGTTCCCGCTGCAGATGAAGCACATGCCGAAGGCGGAGATCGACAAGCGGGTGCGCAACGCGGCCAAGATCCTGGCCCTGGAGCCCTTCCTGCAGCGCAAGCCGCGGGCACTCTCGGGCGGGCAACGCCAGCGCGTGGCCCTGGGCCGCGCCATCGTGCGCAACCCGAAGGTCTTCCTGCTCGACGAGCCGCTCTCCAACCTGGACGCCAAGCTGCGCGGCCAGACCCGCGTCGAGCTGCAGAAGCTGCACCGCGACCTGGAGACCACCTTCATCTACGTCACCCACGACCAGGTGGAGGCGATGACCATGGGCGACCGCATCGCCCTCATGTACAACGGCATCCTCCAGCAGGTGGGCACGCCGGGGGATATCTACGACCACCCGGCCAACCTCTTCGTGGCCGGCTTCATCGGCACCCCGACCATGAACTTCGTGCCGGTCAACGTCAGCAACGGAACCGCCAAAGCCTCCGGCTTCGAGCTCAAGCTGCCGAAGCCGGTGAACACCGAGAAGGCCGTGCTCGGCATCCGGCCCGAGGCGCTGACCGACCGCGTGGCGCAGGACGGGGGCTCCGGCATGGAGATGAAGGTCGACGTCGTGGAGCGCCTGGGCTCGGACCAGTTCCTCTACGGGACGGTGGGCGGTGACACGCTGACCGCCCGCATCGACCCCCGGCTCAAGGTCACGCCCGGCGACCAGGTCAAGCTCGGCCTCGACATGCGTTCCCTCCACCTCTTCGACGCCCAGACCGAGCTGGCGCTCCTCTAAGCGGCCCAGGTGATCGGGGTCATCTTCGGCCCCCCGGGCAGCGGCAAGGGCACCCAGGCGGCCGCCATCGACGAGGCCTTCGACCTCGACCACCTGTCGACCGGCGAGATCCTGCGCGGCGAGATGGCCCGCGCCACCGCCCTGGGCAAGCAGGCAAAGCAGTTCATGGCGGCCGGTCAGCTGGTCCCCGACCGGCTCCTGGTCCCGATTGTCCAGCGGCGCCTCCGCCGCCACCGGAAGGGCGTGCTGCTGGACGGCTTCCCGCGGACGCTCGAGCAGGCGCGGGCGCTGGACGCACTGCTCGCGAAAGACGGCCGGCGGGTTGACTTCGTGGTCGCGCTGGAGGTCCCCGAGGAGGTGCTGGTCGAGCGGCTCCTGCACCGCGCCGCCGTCGAAGGGCGGGCCGACGACACCCGAGAGGCGATCGGCGAGCGCATGCTCGAGTACCACTCGCTCACGGCCCCTGTGCTCGAGCACTACCGCCAGGCGGGCGTCGCGGTGGCGGCGGTGGACGCGATGGGGACTCCGGAGGCAGTGGCCGAGCGGATCCGAAAGGCCCTCAACCTCCCCCGGGGTCGGGCTTCAGAAAGAGGGCGGCCAGCGGCGGCAGGGTGAGGGTGAGGCTGTGGTGCTGCCCGTGCCAGCGCACGGGGAGCGCGTCCAGCTGGCCCAGGTTCCCCATCCCGCTCCCGCCGTAGAGCTCGGCGTCGCTGTTCAGCAGCTCCCGCCAGCGGCCCCCGAAGGGGGCGCCGATGCGGTAGTTGTGCCGCGGCACGGGCGTGAAGTTGAAGGCGGCGAGGATGACGTCGTCCTGGTTCCGCGCCCGGCGCAGCAGGCTGACCACTGACTGCTCGTTGTCGGTGCAGTCGACCCAGCTGAAGCCGGCCGGATCGAAGTCCAGGTCGTGCAGCGCCGCCTCCTCGCGCAGGGTCCGGTTGAGGTCGCCGACCCACTGGCTCAGCCCGCCGTGCAGTGGGTACTGGAGCAGGTGCCAGTCCAGGCTGGTGTCGTGGTCCCACTCCCGCCACTGGCCGAACTCCGCGCCCATGAAGAGCAGCTTCTTGCCCGGCTGCGCGTACATCCAGCCGAAAAGCAGGCGCAGGTTGGCGAACTTCTGCCACTCGTCGCCCGGCATCTTGCCGATCAGGGAGCCCTTGCCGTGGACCACCTCGTCGTGCGAGAGCGGCAGCTTGAAGCTCTCCGTGAAGGCGTACAGCATCCGGAAGGTCAGGTCCTGGTGGTGGAACTTCCGGTGCACCGGGTCCCCCGACATGTACTTCAGGGTGTCGTGCATCCAGCCCATGTCCCACTTCATGCCGAAGCCCAGCCCGCCCAGGTAGGTGGGGCGGGAGACCATCGGCCAGGAGGTCGACTCCTCGGCCACCGTCTGGACGTCGGGATGCTGCTTGTAGACCTCCAGGTTGAAGCGGCGCAGGAAGTCGACCGCGTCCAGGTTCTCGCGGCCGCCGAAGCGGTTGGGGATCCACTCGCCCGGCTTCCGTGAGTAGTCCAGGTAGAGCATGGAGGCGACCGCGTCCACGCGCAGCGCGTCCACGTGGTAGCGGTCGAGCCAGCTCAGCGCGCTGCTGAGGAGGAAGCTGCGCACCTCGTGGCGGCCGTAGTTGAAGATCGAGCTGCCCCAGTCGGGGTGCAGGCCCAGGCGCGGGTCGGCGTGCTCGTAGAGGTGGGTGCCGTCGAAGTACTGGAGGCCGTGCTCGTCGGTGGGGAAGTGGGAGGGGACCCAGTCCAGGACGACCCCGATGCCGGCCTGGTGCAGCTGGTCGACCAGGTACATGAAGTCCTGCGGCGTGCCGTAGCGGCTGGTGGGGGCGAAGTAGCCGGTCACCTGGTAGCCCCAGGAGCCGTAGAGCGGGTGCTCCATCACGGGCAGGAACTCCACGTGTGTGAAGCCCAGCCGCCGGACGTACTCGACCAGGTGCGGGGCCAGCTCGAGGTAGCTCAGGTAGCGGTTCTGCTCCTCCGGCTTGCGCATCCAGGAGCCCAGGTGCAGCTCGTAGACGGCCCAGGGTGCGTCCCGGCCGTTGGGGCGCGCCCGGTTCGCCATCCAGTCCCCGTCGCCCCACTCGTAGGCGAGGTCCCAGACCACGGAAGCCTGGCGGGGCGGCGCCTCGGCGAAGGTCGCGTAGGGGTCGGCCTTGTCCACCCCGGCGCCGGTCACCCGGGAGCGCACGTGGTACTTGTAAAGCGAGCCCAGCCCCAGGCCGGGCACCACGCCCTCCCAGATGCCGGAGGTGGCTCTCGCCTGCAGCGGGGTGCGGGCGCCCTCCCAGCCGTTGAAGTCGCCGATCACGCTGACCGAGGCGGCGTTCGGAGCCCAGACCGCGAAGAAGGTGCCCTGGGGGTCGCTGAGCGCGTGCGCGCCCATCTTCTCGTAGAGATGGCTGTGGCTGCCCTCGTTGAAGAGGTGCAGGTCGTACTCGGTCAGCAGGGAGGCGGGTGCGATGCTCAACCCGCCACCAGGTCGAGGATCCCGCGCAGCGGTATGCGCACCCAGTCCGGCCGGCTGTTCAGCTCGTAGCGCAGCTCGTAGAGGGCCTTCTCCAGGAGGAGCGCGTTCAGCAGCACTTCCCGCTCCTGCGGGCTGGCGGGCACGAAGGAAGCCGGGCCGGCGGTATCCAGGTAACCGCGCAGGAATGAAGCCGAGACGCAGCCGGCCCAGAAGCGGGCCCAGGCCGGGCGCTCGGCCACCGCTTCGCTGGGCGGGCCTTGGGCGTGCAGGGCCGCGTGGCTGGCGTACTGGAAGGAGCGCAGCATCCCGGCCACGTCCCTGAAGGCCGACCGCTTGAAGCGGCGCTCGTGCAGCGGCCGGGCCGGCTCGCCTTCGAAGTCGACGATCATGAAGTCGGAACCGGTCCAGAGCACCTGGCCGAGGTGATAGTCGCCGTGCACGCGGATCCGGCTGGCGGTCGGGCGCTGGACCAGAAAGGATTTCAGCACCGAGTTGATGCGGGGTTCGGAGTCCAGCACCTGCCGCGCCTCCTGGCGGGCCTCCTCAGGCAGACGGCGCTGCGAGTCACGCAGCAGCTGCAGCGCCTGGGTGGCGAGCGCGTGCATCGACTGGTACAGGGAGCGCTGGTCCTGGGGCGTGATGCGCTCGGGCGCGAAGGCGGGCTCGGTGGGGTCGGAGGCCAGGGCGCCGTGCAGCTCCGCCGTCCGGCGGCCGAGCAGCCGGGCCAGCTCGAGGTAACCGCCGATGGTGCCCGCCGCCTGGGGTGGCGGTCCGGCCGTGCTGGCCTCCAGGAGGCTCCGCGGCAGCTCCGGCGGCGGTCCCTCCCGGCGCAGCTCCAGGGTCCGGAAGTACTCGCCCAGGGTGGCGAGAGCGTGGGTCCAGGCGTCGCCCTGGTTGGGTACGTAGCCCTGCAGGATGGCGACCGTCACCGGTTCCGCGTGACCGCGCTGGTACTCCAGGCTGCCCGCCACCGGCGCGATGTTGGCGAAGCGGGTCTGCTCGGTCAGGAAGCGGCCGACCTCCAGGTCGGGGTTGATGCCCTCCTCCAGGCGCCGGTAGACCTTGAGGATCAGCCTCTCTCCGAAGATCACCGAGTTGTTGCTCTGCTCGGCCACCGACAGGGCCGCCTCCAGGCGCTCGGACCCGGGCCCCCGGAGCCGCCGGAAGGCCTGCGTGGTGGCCGCGGTCAGGATTCCGCGCTGGCCCTTCAGGTGTCGGCGACGGGCGATGGTGTCCAGCAGCACCTCGGCGAAGGCGGGATGGTAGAGCGGGTCGAAGAGGAGACTCCGGCGATCCTCTCCGGCGCCCGTTTGGCCGCCCGCCCGGCCGTCGCCGGTTGAGCCGCCCGCCGGGGCCGGGGCCGGTTCCGGTCCGCGCCCTCGGATCCAGGCCACCGCGGCGAACGGCCAGCGGTGCAGGATCTGCTCCGCCTCGGCGGCGCTCGCGCAGGCGAGCCCCACGAGGTAGCTCTCGGGGTCGCCGTCGTTGTAGCTCGCCACCACCCCGGCCAGGCAGGCGCCTCCCAGGACGCCGGGGACCGGAATGGTCTCCGTGAGCTCGATCGACTTCAGGCGGCGGGCCTTGCCGGCGAACCAGCGGCGCTGGGCCATGTAGCCCGCCAGCACCTCCTGCAAGCGCTCGCGGGACGTGTCTTCCAGGACCCCGGTCCAGGCGCCCTGCACCACGATCTGCGGCAGCTCCGCCGGCAGCTTCTCCGCTGGCGCGCTGATCGCGGCCGGGGCGGCCGGCTGCATCGAGAACCAGTAGAACTCGTGGGGACCCAGGGTTAGGAAGTAGGGCCTCTCGCCGACGGCGGGGAACTCGGTACGGCCCCACATCTCCACCGGCACCAAGCCCTGCCAGGCGGAGAGGTCCAGCTCCACGCCCTGGACGAAGCGCGACAGGTTGGCCACGCAGAGGATCTGCTCGGACCCGAAGCGGCGCACGAAGGCGAGCACCTTGCGGTTGTCGGGGCGGAGGAACTCGAGCGTGCCCCGGCCGAAGGCCCGGTGGCGCTTGCGGAGCGCGATCAGGCGGCGCATCCAGCCCAGCAGCGAGTGCGGGTTCTGCTGCTGGGTCTCGACGTTGACGGTCTCGTAGTGGTACTCGGGGTCGGTGATGACGGGCAGGTACAGCCGCTGCCGGTTGGCCTTCGAGAAGCCGGCGTTGCGGTCGCCGCTCCACTGCATCGGGGTGCGCACGCCGTTGCGGTCGCCGAGGAAGATGTTGTCCCCCATCCCGATCTCGTCCCCGTAGTAGAGGACGGGCGTGCCCGGGAGCGAGAAGAGCAGCCCGTTCATCAGCTCGATGCGGCGCCGGTGGTTGCCGAGGAGGGGGGCCAGGCGGCGGCGGATGCCCAGGTTGAGTCGCGCTTCCCGGTCCTGGGTGTAGGACCGGTACATGTAGTCGCGCTCCTCGTCGGTGACCATCTCCAGGGTCAGCTCGTCGTGGTTGCGCAGGAAGAGGGCCCACTGCGCGGTCTCCGGGATGGGCGGGGTCTGCGCCAGGATGTCCACCACCGGGAAGCGGTCCTCCATCCGGATGGCCATGAACAGCCGAGGCATCAGGGGGAAGTGGAAGGACATGTGGCACTCGTCGCCCTGGCCGAAGTAGGCCGCCGCGTCCTCCGGCCACTGGTTGGCCTCCGCCAGCAGCATCCGGTTGGGGAAGTCGGCGTCGATGTGGCGCCGAAGCTCACGCAGGAACTCGTGGGTCTGGGGCAGGTTCTCGCAGTTGGTCCCCTCGCGCTCGAACAGATAGGGGATGGCGTCCAGCCGCATCCCGTCCACGCCCATCTCCAGCCAGAAGTCGCAGGCGCGGAAGATGGCCTCTTTGACCTTCGGATGGTCGAAGTTCAGGTCCGGCTGGTGGGAGTAGAAACGGTGCCAGTAGTAGGCGTTGGCGACCTGGTCCCAGGTCCAGTTGGAGACCTCGAAGTCCTTGAAGATGATGCGCGCGTCCTGGTAGCGCTGGTTGGTCTCGCTCCAGACGTAGAACTTGCGCCAGGTGGTGCCGGGCGCCGCGCGGCGGGCCCGCTGGAACCAGGGGTGCTGGTCGGAGGTGTGGTTGCAGACCAGCTCGGTGATGACGCGCAGGCCGCGGCGGTGGGCCTCGCGGATGAGCTGCCGCACATCGCCCAGGCGGCCGTAGGTGGGGTTGACGTCGACGTAGTCGGCGATGTCGTAGCCGTCGTCGCGCAGCGGCGAGGGGTAGAACGGCAGCAGCCAGAGGGCGGTCACGCCCAGCTCCTGGAGGTAGGGCAGCCGCTCCAGCAGCCCCCGGAAGTCTCCGATGCCATCGCCGTCCGAGTCCTGGAAGGCGCGCACGTGGAGCTCGTAGACAACCGCGTCCTGGTACCAGAGCGGGTCGTCCTCCAGGACCGAGGTCGGCGCCTGGTGCCGCCGCGGCACGGTGGCGATCACAGGAAGTACTCGAAGTCGTGCTCCCGGCGCAGGCGGCGCCGGAAGCGGAAGATCTGGCCGGGGAGGGCCTGGGGGTTGATCTCCACGTAGTTGCGGGGCCCGGTCCAGAGGTAGCGCCCCCCACCCAGCAGGTCGTGGGCCTGGAAGCTCTGGTCGGGCGGCAGGCCGAGCTCTGCGAGGGGCAGGGTGACCATGCCGGCATGAGTATGGTGGGGGTCGAGGTTGACCACCGTCAGGAGTACGTCGGTCAGGTCGGGGGTGGACTTGGTGTACGCGAGCAGGTGGTCGTTCTCGGTCGGGTGGAAGCGCAGCCCACGGTCCGACTGCAGCGCCGGGTTCTCACGCCGGACCCGGTTGACCAGGGTGATCAGCTCGCGCAGGGTGTCCGGCTGCTCCAGGTCCCAGCTGCGCAGCTGGTACTTCTCGGAGTCCAGGTATTCCTCGGAGCCGGGGCGCGCGGCCCGGCCCTCGCAGAGCTCGAAGGCGGGGCCGTAGATGCCGTAGCTGGCGCCCAGGGTGGCCGCCAGCACCAGGCGGGCCGCGAAGGCGGGACGGCCCCCGGTCTGCAGGTATTCGGTGAGGATGTCCGGCGTGTTCGGCCAGAGGCTGGGCCGGAAATGCGCCTGGACCGCGGTCTGGGTCAGCTCGCTGAAGTACTCGGCCAGCTCCCAGGCCGTGTTGCGCCAGGCGAAGTAGGTGTAGGACTGGGTGAAGCCGAGCTTGGCCAGCCGGTACATGACCTTGGGCCGGGTGAAGGCCTCGGCCAGGAACAGCGCGTCCGGGTGGGTCCGCTTCACCTCCCCGATCAGCCACTCCCAGAAGGCGAACGGCTTGGTGTGAGGGTTGTCGACCCGGAAGATGCGCACGCCCTGGTCGATCCAGAAGCAGACCACGGACAGCAGCTCCTGCCAGAGCTCCCGCCAGGCCGCGCACTCGAAGTCGAAGGGGTAGATGTCCTGGTACCGCTTGGGCGGGTTCTCCGCGTACTGGATGGAGCCGTCCGGGCGGTGGCGGAACCACTCCGGGTGCTCGCGCGCGTAGGGGTGGTCGGGCGAGCACTGGAAGGCGATGTCCAGCGCGACCCTCAGGTTCTGCCGGCCCGCCTCCTGCACCAGGTGGCGGAAGTCCTCCAGCGTGCCCAGCTCGGGGTGGATGGACTTGTGCCCGCCCTCCTCGGAGCCGATCGCCCAGGGGCTGCCGGGGTCCCCGGGCACGGCCCGCTCGCTGTTGTTGGGGCCCTTCCGGTGGCTCCGCCCGATGGGGTGGATGGGCGGCAGGTAGAGGACGTCGAAGCCCATGCCGGCCACGTAGGGCAGCGCCCGCTCTAGGTCTTGGAAGGTGCCGTGCCGGCCCTGGCCGCCAAAGGAGCGGGGAAAGAGCTCGTACCAGGCGCTGAAGCGGGCGTGCTCGGGGTCGACCAGCACCTCCAGCTCGCGCGCGTAGGTGACGGCCAGGCTGCGGTCGGAGGCGCGGTCCATCAGCTGCGCCAGCTCCTCCGAGAGCGCCAGGCCCGCCGCGCCGTCCGAGGCGCCGCGCAGCGACTGCGCCAGAGCGGGCAGCCGGCGCCTGGCAGCGGCCGGGGAGCGGGCGGCCGCGGCCTCGACCAGCCGCGCGCCCAGCTCCAGGTCGACGGCCGGGTCCTGCCCCGCCTCGACCCGCTTGATCAGCTGCTGGCGCCAGGTCTTGAAGCCGTCCACCCAGCCCTGGACCGTGTACGTGTAGCGGCCCAGCTTCTCCACCGGGAACTCCCCCCGCCAGCGGTCGTTGACCAGCGGCAGCATGGGGGTCTCGCTCCAGTCCCGGTCCGACTGGTGCCGGTAGCGCAGCCTGCAGGAGAGCGCGTCGTGGCCGTCAGCGAAGACGTCGGCTTCGACCACCACCTTCTCGCCCAGTGTTCGCTTGGCCGGGAAACGGCCGCCCTCGATCTCGGGCGCGACCGCTTCGATGGCCACCCGCTGCCTCCCATCGGCTGAATCCGGCCTGGCCGAGGCACGGCCTCGTGTCTGCATCCGAGCCACCTCAGCTATGGTGCCACGCCGAATTACGATTCCGCCCGTGCCCCGGAGCATCGTGATCGGCAACGGGAACGTCCTGGCCGCCTTCGACGCCGACTACTGCCTGCGTGACCTCTTCTATCCCCAGGTCGGGCTGGAGAACCACACCGCCGGCAACGTCTGCCGGCTGGGCTTCTTCCTGGACGGCGCCTTCGCCTGGACCGGCGAGCCGGCCTGGGTGCGCCGGCTCGGGTACACCCACGACACCCTGGTAACCGACGTCAACCTGAGCCACCAGGGCCTCGGCCTCAGCGTGCAGTGCGCCGACTACGTGGACATGGCCCGAAACTGGCTCTTCCGCAACCTCGAGATCACCTGCACCCGGCGCGTCCAGACGGCGCGCGTGTTCTTCCACTACGACTGGTACATCAAGGAGGTAGACCTCGGCTGCACGACCGCCTACGACGCCCGCCAACGGGCGGTGATCGCCTTCAAGAAGGACCGCTACTTCCTGCTCGGCGGCCGCTCGCCGGCCGGGGATGGCGTCGGCGCCTGGGCCAACGGCAAGAAGGGCGAAGGCCGGGTGGGCACCTGGGTGGACGCGGAGGACGGCGAGCTGAGCGGGCACCTGATCGAGCAGGGCGCGGTCGACTCCACGGTGGCGTTCGACTTCGGGTCGCTGGAGCCCGGCCGCCCGGTCCGGGTCTGGCACTGGGTCTGCATGGCGACCGACTACAAGGGCGTCACCACATTCGGCCAGGACCTGATCCTCAAGCGCGGGGAGGGCACCTATCGGACGCGGACGCTCAACTACTGGAGCATCTGGTCGGGCAAGGACAAGCGCCCGATCGAGGACGCCCTGGGGCCGGCCGCCCACGAGCTCTACCGCCGCAGCCTGCTCACCATCCGGACCCAGTTCGACAACCGCGGCGCCGTCATCGCCGCCACCGACTACGACATCACCAAGTTCGCCCGCGACACCTACAGCTACGTCTGGCCTCGAGACGGCGCGCTGGTGACCAACGCCCTGGACCGAGCCGGCCACGAGGACATCACCCGGACCTTCTTCGAGTTCTGCCAGCGGGCCCAGATCTGGGAGGGCGAGGCAGGCTACTTCCTGCACAAGTACACGCCCGCCGGGGAGCCCGGCAGCTCCTGGCACCCCTGGGTGGACGAGGCCGGCAGCCCGGTGCTCGCCATCCAGGAGGACGAGACCGGCCTCGTGATCTGGGCGCTCTGGGAGCACTTCCGGATCCACGGCCACCTGGACTTCACCGCCCGGCTCTACTCCACGCTGATCCTGCGCAGCGCCCGCTTCCTGGCCGGCTATCTCGACCCCCAGACCGGCCTCCCCAAGCCCTCCTGGGACCTCTGGGAGGAGCGCTGGGGCGTGCACGCCTTCACGATCGGCGCCGTCTGGGCGGGGCTGGAGGGTGCGCGGCGCTTCGCCGACCTCTTCGGAGACACCGCCGAGAAGCAGAGCTTCGAGGCGGCCCAGCAGCGTCTCCGGGAGGCCAGCGATCTCTACCTCTACCGGCCCGAGCTGGGTCGCTTCGCGCGCCGGCTGACCGTGGACGGCGGGGGTCAGGTGACCGCCGACCCCGTCCTCGACAGCTCGCTCTACGGGCTCTGGCGGTTCGGCATGTACTCCCCGCGCGAGCCGCGCATCGTCCAGACCATGCAGGCGGTCCGCGACCAGCTCGCGAACCGGGGCGACTCCGGCGGCCTGGCGCGCTACTCCAACGACTACTACTTCCAGGTCGAGCCCGACACCGTGCGCGTGCCCGGCAACCCATGGTTCATCTGCACGCTCTGGCTGGCTCAGTGGCACATCGCGACCGCGCGCGCCGTGGGCGACCTGGAGCCCGCGCGGAAGATCATCGACTGGGTCACCGCGCACGTCATCCCGGGCGGCCTGCTCTCGGAGCAGCTCCACCCCCACACAGGCGCGCCGCTCTCGGTGTCGCCGCTGACCTGGAGCCACGCCGAGCTGGTGGTGACGGTGGAGGAGTACGTGACCCGGCTGGAGGCTCTTCGCTGAGCCCGGCGGAGCGTGACCCCGCCTGGACGGCGACGCTCCGGCCCGGCTACGCCGACTTCCTGGAGCTGGACTGGACCCGCTCCATCACCGAATGGAAGAGCGACCGGATGGTGGTGCTGCCGGCCGGCGTCTCCCGCCACTCGGTCCGCTTCCTGAACTCAGCCGGGGGCGTCTGCGCGGTGAAAGAGCTGCCCCTGGAGCTGGCCCGCCGCGAGTACTCGGCGCTGCGCCAGCTGGAGGAGCTGGAGGGTCCGTCCGTGCTGCCGGTGGGGATCGTCCAGCGCACCGGGGCCGACCCTGGCTCGGAGCTGGCGGCGGCGGTCATCACCCGCTACGCGCAGCACGCGTTTCCCTACCGGCAGCTGCTCTCGGGCCCCGGCTTCGGCGCCCGCCGAAACCAGATGCTGGACGCCTTCGCGCTGCTCCTGGTCCAGCTGCACCTGAAGGGCTGCTACTGGGGCGACTGCTCGCTCAGCAACGTGCTCTGCCGGTACGACGCCGCCGCCATCGAGACGATCATGGTCGACGCCGAGACCACGTCCCTGCACCCGTCCCTCTCCGACGGCCAGCGGGGCTCGGACCTGGGGATCATGGTCGAGAACGTCGGCGGGGAGATGGCCGACATCGCCGCGGCCGCCGGCCTGGGCCTGGACGAGGCCGATCTCGGCATGGGGGAGGACATCGCCGACCGTTACCGCAGCCTGTGGTCGGAGCTGTCGGCGGAGGAGACGATCGACCCCGGCGAGGAGTACCGGGTGACCGAGCGCGTGCGCCGGCTCAACGACCTGGGCTTCCAGGTGGACGAGATCGAGGTCGTGCCGCACCGCGGCCGCGAGCACCTCCACTTCAAGGTCCGGGTCGCCGGCCACGGCTACAACACGGACCGCCTGAAAGAGCTGACCGGCCTCGAGGCCGGCGAATTCCAGGCCCGCCAGCTCCTGGCCGACCTCAACTACTTCGCGCGTAAGCAGGGCGAGGGGTCGGTGCGGACGCCGGCCGGGAAGGCGCTGATGGCCCTGCGCTGGCGCGCGGAGGCGCTGGAGCCGACCCTGGCCAGGCTGGCTCCGCACCTGGACGGGCGCGACCCCATCCAGGCCTACTGCGACCTCCTGAACCACCGCTACCTGGTGTCGGCCGCCCAGGGCCGCGACGTGGGCACGGAGGCTGCCCTCAAATCCTGGCTCAAGGAGGGGATGCCGGGCTACACCCTCACCTGACCGTCAGCGATCGCGATTCGCCCTCGAATGCGCCCCTGGGGAACACGGATAAGGCGCATCCGCCCTCGAATGCGGGGTAAATGCGCTGTGGAGACAAGCTAGCCCTTGACCGCGCCCGCGGACAGGTTCGCCACCACCCGCTTCTGGATGACGATGAAGAAGGCCACCACCGGCAGGCTGGTGAGCGTCGCCGCGGCCATCAGCGGCCCCCACTGGGGTCCGTGGTTGGTGGTGAAGCCGGCCAGCCAGACGGTCAGGGTCTGGTTCTCGTTCGTCGGCAGCAGGACGTAGGCGACGATGTACTCGTTCCAGGCCTGAATGAAGGCGTAGATCGCCGTCGCCACCAGGCCGGGCGCGACCAGCGGCAGCAGGATGCGCAGGAAGGCGCCGCCCCGCGAGCAGCCGTCGATCATCGCCTGCTCCTCCAGGTCGATGGGCACGTTGGCGATGAACCCGCGCAGCGTCCAGATCACGAAGGGCAGGACGAAGGCCAGGTAGGTCACCACCACGCCCGGCAGGCGGTCGGTCTGCCCGGCGCCGTCCAGCAGCAGGTAGATGGGGATGATGAGCGCGTTCAGGGGCACCATCTGCACCCCGATCACGAGCACGATGAACGCCTTGCGCCCGCCGAAGTTGTAGCGCGCGATGGCGACCGCGGCCAGAAATGCCAGCGCCAGCGTGATCAACACCGTCGTCCCGACCACCTGGACGCTGTTCAGGACCGCGTTCAGGAAGAAGGGCTTGTGCCAGGCGTCCTCGTAGTTGGCCAGGGTGGGGTGGATCGGGAACCACTGCGGGGTCAGGCTCAGGATGTCGCGGCCGCTCTTGAAGGAGGTCGCGATCATCCAGTAGATCGGAAAGACCATGACCAGGAAGACCAGCGCCGCCAGCGCGTTCCAGAGGACGGCCTGGCCCTGCCGCGCAGCCGGCCGGCGCCGCTGAATCCAGGCGCGCCCGATCACGCCCCCTCCAGCCCGCCCACGGCCTGGCGCAGGTAGCTGCGGATGTAGAAGGCGGTGGCCAGCAGCAGCACTACAACCATCACCACCGCGATCGCGGCGCCCTCGCCGTACTGGCTGACCTTGAAGGCCTGGACGAACGAGTAAACGCCCATGACCATGTAGTCAGCGCTGGGCCGCGCGTTGAGCATGATCCAGACCTGGTTGAAAGCCTGGAAGTCCCAGATCGTGGAGAGGGTGGCCAGGATGACGAAGATGGGCCGCAGCACGGGCACCGTCACGTAGCGGAACACCTGCAGCGGGCCAGCCCCGTCCACCTCGGCCGCCTCCACGATCTCGCGCGGCACCTGGGTGAGGCCGGCGTAGAGCGTGACCGTGACGAAGGGGATGGCTCCCCAGACGATGACGATCCCGATCACGGTGAAGCCCTGGATCGGGTTGTCGAACCAGCTGTGGTG
>DATGVT010000362.1:0-3195 GCA_035300005.1 Candidatus Acidiferrales bacterium | reverse complement strand
AGCCGCCTTTACGGTCAACTCCAGCACCCAGATCACCGCCACCAGCCCCACCCACGTGAGCGGGACCTTCGACGTCCAGGTCACGACCGCGGGCGGCACCACGGCCGCGACTCGGACCGACCTGTTCACCTTCACCAACTGGACGGACATGGCGCCGGCCACCCTGCCCGGCGCCCGGACGGACGCCGCCTTCGCCTATGACGCCGCCCGCAACCAGACCGTGCTCTTCGGCGGCTCGCCGGTAACCTTCGCCGCGCCTGGTGAAACCTGGATCTGGGACGGCACCAACTGGAAGCAGGTGTTCCCAGCGACCTCACCGACCAGCCGCCTGGGGGCCGCCATGGCCTACGACCCGGTGTCCAAGAAGGTGGTCCTGGTCGGCGGCGACTACTGCGGAGACAACTGCACCAGCAACGACGTCTGGGCCTGGGACGGCACCAACTGGACCTCGATCACCACCCCCAAGCCGCCGCCCCTCCGCCACGACGCCGCGCTCGCGCATACGGCCGCGGCGCTGGTTCTCTTCGGCGGCTCCGCCGGCGGCTACCAGAACGACACCTGGGTTTCGACCGATGGCGGCCAGAACTGGAGTCAGATGCAGGCCATCGATGCGCTCTGCAGGATGGCGGCGCCCTGCCCCAACCAGCCGGCCCTGGGCGTGCGCCCGGCCCTCGCCGACGCGCCCGCGGGGACGGTGCTGCTCTTCGAGGGCGACAGCTTCAGCGCGAGCCCTCAGACCTGGGTCTGGAATGGGTCGGGGTGGTCGGCTGGCGCCGCCGGGCCCCCCAACCGCGCGATCGCCGGTCTGGCCTACGACCGGCTGCGCGGCCAGGTGGTGCTCTTCGGCGGCTACCAGCAGGGTCTCATCTGCACCCTGCCCTGCCCGATCGGGCCCCTGAGCGACACCTGGCTCTGGGACGGCTCGGCCTGGACTCAGGACTCGCCCGTCACCTCGCCGCCACCCGCCACGGCGCCGCCGCCTCCCGCGTTGCCAGTCCCGAGGACCTTCCCGCTCCTCGCCGGCGACCCGCGGGGCGGCGTCGTCCTCTACGACGGCGGGCCCAACGACACCTGGGGCTACGTCTGAAGCCTTAGCCCTCAGTCCAGGCTGATCGCGTCCCGCAGCTTCTCGAAGAATCCCCTGGAGACCTTCTCCGGCCTCCCGGTAAGCCCCCCCACCTGCTTCAGCAGCGCCTTCTGCTCGGCGTTCAGGTCCTTCTGCACCAGCACCTGCACGACCACGTACTGGTCCCCCCGCCGGCCGCCGCGGACGTCCGGCATGCCCCGCCCCGCCAGCCGGAAGGTCTGCCCGTACTGGGTGCCGGGCGGGATCGTGATCTCGACCTCGCCCTCCAGGGTCGGGATCTGGACCCGATCCCCCAGCGCGGCCTGGACCATGTTCAGCCGCAGCTCGTAGAACACGTCCTTCTCCCGCCGCCCGAGCTGGGCATGCGGCTTGACGCGGAGCACGATGTAGAGGTCGCCCGGCGCCCCGCCGCGGTAGCCCGCCTCGCCCTCGCCGGTGAGGCGGATCTGCGACCCGGTGTCCACGCCGGCCGGGACCCGGACCTTCAGCCGCCGGCGCTTTTCGACCCGGCCCTGGCCGCGGCACTCGGTGCAGGGCTGCTTCAGGATCCGGCCGCCGCCGGCGCAGGAGGGGCAGGTGATGATGTTGACGACCTGGCCGAAGAAGGACTGTGCGGCCCGGCGCACCTGCCCGGTCCCGTTGCAGGCGGCGCAGGTCTCAAAGCCGGTCCCCGGCTCGGCGCCCTGGCCCGAGCAGCGCTCACAGGTGGCCAGCGCCGGCACCTCGACCTCCTTCTCGACGCCCGTGAAGGCCTCTTCGAAGGTGATCGTGAGGTCGTAGCGGAGGTCGTCGCCCCGGGTCGCCTGGTAGCGCGAGCGGGTGGCGGCCCCGAACCCGCCGCCGAAGAAGGTCTCGAAGATGTCGCCGAAGCCCTCGAACCCGAAGCCCTGCGCGCCCGCACCGGCGCCGGTCGCCGAGTGGCCGAAGAGGTCGTAGGCGCGGCGCTTGTCGGGGTTGGAGAGGACCTCGTAGGCCTCGCTCAGCTCCTTGAAGCGGTCGGCCGCCCGGGGGTCCGGGTTGCGGTCCGGGTGGTGCTCCAGCGCCAGCTTGCGGAAGGCCCGCTTGAGCTGCTCGGCGGTGGCGCTGCGCTCGACCCCCAGGACCTCGTAGTAGTCGCGTTTGACGGCCAAGGCGGACTTAGTTGCCTGTAACGGCTGGATGAGCCGCAGGCCAGGGGCGCGTCAGCCCGGCGTTCCAGACGGCCGGAGCCAAGGAGTGGGCGGCGGGAGGAGGAGCGCAGCCGAAGCTGCGTGACGACGCAGCGCCGGGTCCCACGACGCCGGCTTCAGCGCCGGAGGCGCCCGGCCGTCTGGGGCGTCGGATGCGGCTCATTCGGCTGGTACGGGCAACAAGCTTAGGGGGTGAGGGCGGGAGGCCGGGAGACCTTGACCAGAGCCGGCCGCACGACCCGGTCGTGCATGCGGTAGCCGCGCCGCACCTCGCGGACCACGGTGTCCTCGGGATGCTCGCTCGACTCTTCGTGCCCGATGGCCTCGTGCAGGCTGGGGTCGAAGGCGGCGCCGACGGCCTCGATGGGCAGCACGCCCTGCGCGGCCAGCAGCTCCTCCAGCTTCTGGTGGACGAGGTCGAGCCCCTTGCGCCAGGACTCGTTTACCCCGTCCGGAGCATGCTCGAGGGCACGCTGGAAGTCGTCCACGATGGGGAGCAGGCGCTTGACCAGCTCGGCATTGGCGAAGCGGATGGTCTCCATCTGCTCCTGGCGCGCGCGCTTCTTGAAGTTGTCGAAGTCGGCCGCCAGCCGCAGGTACCTGGCCTTGAGCTCCCTGACCTCCGCCGGCTCCTCGGGCTCGACGCCGGCCGGAGGCCCCTCAGGGCCGTCGGACGGTGGTTTGCGGCGTGACGTCATGCCCTCAGTAGATACCTAAACCCGGCCGCCGCCTAAACCACCGGCTGGCGCTTCAGGTGAACCTCAGGATTCAGCCCAACCGCCTGCAGGTCGTGCTCGAGCATCTCGCGGATCATCTCTTCGAAAGTGGTCGAGGGCCGCCAGCCGAGCTTCTTGGAGGCCTTCGAGGCGTCACCCCGCAGCTCGCCGACGTCGGTCGGCCGGACGTAGGCCGGGTCCACCTCGACGTACTCGCCCGCCG
>DATGVT010000361.1:0-2441 GCA_035300005.1 Candidatus Acidiferrales bacterium | reverse complement strand
TGATGGGGACGCTCGGTTTCGTCGGGCTGGGCGCGATGGGAGGACGGATCGCCAGGCGCCTGCTCGAGGCCGGTCACCAGGTGGCCGGCTACAACCGGACGCGGGCGAAGGCGGCGTGGCTGGAGGAGGCCGGGCTCCAGCTCCTGGGCTCGCCGCGCGAGGTGGCGGCCGCGGCCGAGGTGACCTTCAGCATGGTCACCGACACCGCCGCGCTGGAGGCGGTCGCCCAGGGCCCGGACGGCATTCTGGCCGGTCTGGGTCCGGGCCGGGTCTACGTCGAGATGAGCACCGTCAGCCCAGCCGCCTCGCGGGCGCTCGCGGAGCAGGCCGCCGCCCGCGGTGCCCAAATGCTGGACGCCCCCGTCTCCGGCAGCGTGAGCACGCTCGAGCAGGGCCGGCTCTCGATCATGGTGGGCGGGGAGGAGGCCGTCTTCGAGCGCGTGAAGCCGATCCTGCTCGACATCGGCCCCACGGTTCACCGGGTGGGCGGCAACGGCCAGGCGGTGCTGATGAAGATCGCCATCAACCTCAGCCTGCCCGTGCACGTGCTCGCGTTCGCCGAGGGCGTGCTGCTGGCGGAGAAGGGTGGCATCCCCCGGGAGACCGCCCTGGAGGTGATGCTGGCCTCGGTCATCGGCGCCCCCCAGCTCCAGTACCGGGCCCGCTTCTTCGGCCACCTGCCGGCGGAGGCCTGGTTCGACTGCAACATGATGCAGAAGGACCTGCAGCTGGCCCTGGAGGCGGGCCGCCAGCTGGACGTGCCTCTGCCCACCACCAGCGTCGCCAACGAGTACCTGACCGCGGCGCGCGGGCTGGGCCTGGAGAAGGAGGACTTCGCCGCCCTCTACGACGTCCTGGCGACGCTGTCCGGCGTGAAGCCGTGAGGGACGAGCCCAGGGTCTTCACCCTGCAGCAGGCGAACCGGCTGCTGCCGGAGGTCCGCGAGCTGGTCGGCCGGATCGTCGAGCTGGTGCAGTTCCTGCCCGAGCTGGAGGAGCAGGACCGGATCGCCCGCTACCAGGCGGCGCGGGCGGGAGCCGGGGCCAGGGAGAAAGAGGCGGTCGCCAGTGCGGGGCTGGCCCTCGAGGGCGCCCAGCTGGAGCTGGCCAAGGCCGCGCTCGGGCTGCAGGAGCTGGGCCTCATGCTCAAGGACCCGCAGCTGGGACTGGTCGACTTCCCTGCTCTGCGCGAGGGGGAGCTGGTCGAGCTCTGCTGGGAGCTGGGCGAGGAGCAGGTGTCCCACTGGCACCGGGTCGGGGAGGGGTTCGCGGGCCGCAAGCCGCTTTGATGCGTGAGGGAAGCAAGCCTCCCGGCCCCGGCGCTCCTCTCTAGGTCTCGACCGACGAGCGAAGGGCCTGGCGGACGGCCTCCGCCAGCCCGTCGGGGTCCAGCCCGAGCCCCCTCAGGATTTCGGCCGGCCGCCCGTGGGGCAGGAAGCGGTCGGGCAGCGCCCGGACCCGGACCCGCCCGGCCAGCCCGTGCGGCGCCAGCGCCTCCAGGACGGCGGCGCCGAAGCCACCGGTTCCGACGTTGTCCTCGGCCGTGACCACCACCGGGTGCTGCCGGACCCACTCCGGCAGCCGGGGGTCGACCGGCTTCAGCCAGCGCGCGTTGATGACCCCGCACTCGATCCCCTCCGCCGCCAGGCGCTCCGCCGCCGCCTCCGCCACCTCGACCATGCGGCCGATGGCCAGCAGCAGCGCCTGCCGCCCCTTGCGCCGTTCCTCCCAGCGCCCCACCGGCAGCGGCTCCACCGGCAGGTCGGGGGTGGCGGGCACGGTGCCCCGCGGGAATCGGATGGCGACCGGACCGTCCAGTGAGAGCGCCGTCTCCAGCAGGGCGCAGAGCTCGGTGGCGTCCGCCGGGGCGGCGATGCGCAGGTTGGGGATCAGCCGCAGGTAGGAGAGGTCGAACACCCCGTGGTGGGAGGACCCGTCGGGCCCGGTGACGCCCGAGCGGTCGAGCACGAAGACCACCGGCAGCTTGTGGAGCGCGACGTCCATCACCGTCTGGTCGAAGGCGCGCTGCAGGAAGGTGGAGTAGACGCAGACCACCGGCCGCAGCCCCTCCATGGCCAGCCCCGCCGCGAAGGTGACCGCGTGCTGCTCGCAGATGCCGACGTCGAAGAATCGGTCGGGGAACTCCCTGGCCAGGCTCAGCAGCCCGGTCGAGGAGCCCATGGCGGCGGTGATGGCGCAGACGTCAGGGTGGCGGGCGGCCGCGGCCAGCAGCGCCTCCCCGAAGACGTCGGTGTAGCTGAGCTCGCTCCGCCGGGCCTTGCCGGTCAGGGGGTCGAAGGCGGAGACGCCGTGCAGCTTGTCGATCTCGTCCTCGATGGCGGGTCCGTAGCCGTGGCCCTTCTCGGTCACCACGTGGACGAGCACCGGCTCCTTCAGCCGCCGGGCCCGGCTCAGGATGTCTTCCAGGGCGGCCACGTTGTG
>DATGVT010000360.1:0-2103 GCA_035300005.1 Candidatus Acidiferrales bacterium | reverse complement strand
CGGGCGGCGGGGCGATCGTCAACGTCGGCTCCCGCTCGGCGCTGGTCCGGGAGGGCGGGGCGGCCGCCTACGCCGTCTCCAAGGCGGCGGTGCTGAAGCTGACCGAGATCCTGGCCGAGGAGCTGAAGGACCGGCGGGTCCGGGTTAATGCGGTGGTCCCGGCCGTGATCGACACGCCCGCCAACCGGACCTGGATGAGCGCCGAGGACCTCACCCGGGCAGTGCCTCCGGCCGCCATCGCGTCCGTGATCGCCTTCCTCTGCAGCGATGCCGCCGGTCCGCTGACCGGGGCGATCCTCCCGGTCTACGGCTCCTTCTGAGCCTCGCCGGCCAGCATCTCGTCCAGGGCCAGCGCGAACTCGACGTCCTTCTGGGTGATGCCGCCCGTGAGGTGCGAATACAGCTTGAGCTGGACGAAGCACCATTCGTGGATGCGGATGTTCGGGTGGTGCCCGACGCGTTCCGCCAGCCCGGCGACGCGGTTCACGAATCCGAGCGCCGAGCTGAAGGAGTCGAAGCGGAGGTCCCGGTAGATGCGCGAGGGCTCGATGACCCAGGCCGGGTGGCCGGCGAGGCTCTGATAGGCGGCCTCGGGGGTCACCGGCTGATAGAGGTCCGAGCGGGAGACGCCGGCTGCCCGAGTGAGCTCGTAGAGGTTGCCGTCCGGGCCCCGAAAGTGAACCCAGGCGCTGCCGTCGGGGCTGCTCCGGGGCCCGAAGACGATCTCCACCTCGGCCTGACGGAGTTCCGCTACCGCTGATTCCAGGTCATCGACCAGGAACCCGATGACCGGCCCTCCGCTGAAGTGCCGGTTGTCGGGGTTGGCGGGGCCGAAGACCTCGACCGCGCTGCCGTCCGGGAGCTTGAAGACCCAGAGGTCGTTCCGGCTTTGCTCCAGCTGCAGCCCCAGGACCCGAGCGAAGAAGTCGGCGGTCTCAGCCGCGGCCGTCGACCTGGTGCCCAGCCAGGCCAGCTTCAAGACCCGCACTAGCTGCTCAGGCGCTGGGCAAGGTCCGAGGAATTCACCACCAGCCCATGAGCTTAGACATCGGGCCTGGGGGCAGGCATGCGGGCGTTCCCACGGGTGTCGGCCGCCGAGCTCGGTGAGCACGTGCAGCCTCACCCGGTAGGCTCAGGCTGGTCCTGGTGGTCAACCTGACCAGCCGGTTCGTGCTGCGGCGGCAGATCCGGCTGGCCGGGCAGCTGTAGTTTGTAAAGGTGGGCGAGAAGCCGACCATCCTCTTCGTCTGCACCCACAACGCGGGTCGCAGCCAGATGGCGGCGGGCTTTCTCGGGCACCTGGCCGGCGACCGGGTGGAGGTTCGGTCGGCGGGCAGCGAGCCGGCGCAGCACCTGAACCCGACTGCGGTGGAGGCGATGCGGGAGCTCGGCGTCGACATCAGCCGCGAGCGTCCCCAGCTGCTCAGCGACTCGGCCGTGCGGCAGGCCGACGTGGTGATCACCATGGGCTGCGGGGACGCCTGCCCGGTCTACCCCGGCAGGCGGTACCAGGACTGGGAGCTGGAGGACCCGGCCGGCCAGCCCCTGGAAAAGGTCAGGCCGATCCGGGACGAGATCGAGCGTCGGGTCCGCACGCTGCTGGAGGAGCTGGCCCTAGCACCCCGCTGAGGAGAGCCTTGCGGCGCTCGTCGCCGCTGAGCGCGGCCGCTTCCCGAAGTGCCTGCAGGAGCGGTTCCAGGCGGCTGGCCAGGATCTGCGCCGCGGCGAAGTTCAGCACTTCGAAACGGCTGGTCTTCAGCGCCCAATCGCGCACGAAGCCGGCGAAGGCGACCGGCTCGGCGTGGGTCGTGAGCAGGTCGAACAGACCGACCAGGGCGATGTCGTCATCGCTCTGGCTCAGGCGCTCGGCCAACTGGCGGACCAGCGGCGCCGGCAGGGTGGAGAGCGCCCGAAGCGCCTCGGCCAGGCACTCCTCCTGGGTGCCCCCCGCCAGGGCGTAAAGGTAGATCGGCGCGGTGCTCCCGCGAGCGGCCAGGTAGCGGACGGCGGTCAGGGCCGGCTCCCCGGACATTCGCTCGGTGTGCTCGGCGTCGCCGAGGAGGCGGACCGCGTAGCTCTCGGCGGCGTCGGGGTCCAGGTCGG
>DATGVT010000359.1:0-5707 GCA_035300005.1 Candidatus Acidiferrales bacterium | reverse complement strand
CGGGGCCGCACGGCGGTGGTCTGCGGCCGCGGCAACAACGGGGGCGACGGGCTGGCCGCCGCGCGGCACCTCTACCGCTGGGGACGCCTGCAGAGCGTGGCCTGCGTCGACCCCGAGGCGCTGACCGGCCCCGCCGCGCGGCAGGCGGAGGCGCTGCGGCGGCTGGGGATCCCGATCCGCTCCGACCTCGACCTGGCCGGTGCCCAGGTGGCGGTCGACGCGCTGCTGGGGACCGGGCTCACGCGCGCGCCGGAGGGCCGCTACGCGGAGTGGATCCGCGCCCTTAACGGGGCGGCGGTCCGCGTGGTCGCGGTCGACCTGCCCTCCGGGCTGGAGGCCGACAGCGGGCGGGCCCACGACCCCACGGTGGAGGCGGACGTAACGCTGACCCTCGGCCTCCCCAAGCCCGGGCTGCTGGAGGCGGACGGGCCGCGGCTGAGCGGCGAGGTCTGGGTGGCCGACATCGGAGTCCCCTTCGAGGCCTACGCTGCGCAGGGCGTGGAGGTCCCACCCCACCTCTTCAGCAGGCAGGACCGGGTGCGGCTGGAGTCGCCGCGGCGGTGACCCGGCACGTGGTCTGGGACCGCGGCGTCGGGCTCGCCGGCCACGGCCTCTGGCTCGACCCTCTGACGGTTCGCGCCCACGCCTTCGTGAGCCACGCCCACAGCGACCACTCCCGCCGCCACCACCAGGCCCTGCTGACGGCAGAGACGCTGGAGCTGCTGCCGGAGCCGCGGCGTCCGCGCGCGGCCCTGGTCGCCGGCTACCGGGAACCGGTGCCGCTGGGGCAGGCCACCGGAACCCTCTACCCGGCCGGGCACATGCTGGGCTCCGCGCAGCTGCTCTTCGAGCACGAGGGCAGCCGCCTCCTCTATACCGGCGACATCAAGCTCCTGCGGGGCTGGGACCGGCCCGAGACCTTCATCCCGGCGGCCGACGTCCTGGTCATGGAGAGCACCTACGGGCGGCCTCACTTCCGCTTCCCAGACCAGGCCGCCGTGGTGGAGGCGATCGCGCTCTGGTGCCGGCGGGCGCTGGACAGCCGCGCCAGCCCCGTTCTTCTCTGCCAGGCCCTGGGCAAGGCCCAGGACCTGATGCTGATGCTGGCCCCCTACGGCTTCCAGTTCGCGCTCGAGGAACGCTGCCTGCCGGCCGCCCGGGCCTACGAGGCGGCCGGAGTCCGGCTCCCGGACTGGGTACCGCTGAACGGGGAGGCGGACGGCCGCGTCGTGATGGCGCCACCCGCGGGCAAGGAGGCGATCCGGCGGCTCCCGAGATACCGCACGGCCCTGGTCTCGGGCTGGGCCTGCGACCCCGACTTCAGGCGGCTATTCGGCGCCGACCTCCACTTCCCCCTCTCCGACCACTGCGACTTCGACGAGCTGCTCCAGCTGGTTGCCCGCTCGGGTGCGCAGCAGGTCTACACGGTGCACGGATTCGCCGAGGACTTCGCGCGCCACCTGCGAAAGCGTGGCCTGCGGGCCTGGGCGCTCTGGTCGGACGAGCAGCTGACCCTTTTCTAGCCAGAGTTCGTCCCTCCCTACCCTCCCCGCACGCGGGGAGGGTGTAAAGCCCAGCCCGCCCGCGACAGTACGCCTCGCAGATCCGCATTCCCGGCCGCCTCGACGGCCAGCCGCTGGATTAGCATCTCCACCCACTCGCCCTCGCCGGCCGTCGGCTGCAGCCGGAACCGGCCTCGCTTGAATCGGGCCCGAAACCGCTCCCCGCCCACCTCGACCGCCAGGTCGCGGACCGGCCCCCAGCCGAAGAGGCCCCGGCGCGCGACCGCGCCCGGGATTCGCTCGGCCAGGTAGTCGAGCAGGTCGGCAGGCGCCCGGCCGTCGGCCAGCGGCGAGCGGCAGAAAACGCAGGCCCCGCCCCGGGGCAGGGCCGGCGCCCCGCAGACCTGGCACTTCACTCGGAGCCGGTGCCCCCCAGGGCGACCAGAGCCAGGAAGGCCCGGTAGAGCTCCAGGTAATCGCCGCTCCGAAAGCCGACCGTCCGCGGGCCGGGCCTGCGCACCCCCGGCATCAGCTCGCTCTGGTCGGCCATCGACGTACGTACGAAGTCGATCTCCAGCTCGAGGTCGCCCTCGAGCTTCATAAGAGGGATGTTGTCCAGCCGCTGGAGAGCCCGCTCGGCCGCGGTCCGGATCCGCTCGCAGGCTCGGGTGGGGTGCAGCGAGCGCGCGGCGTAGCGGCCCAGGCCCTCCTTGACCACCACACCCTCGAGCTCGGTGACGAACTCGTGCATCTGCGCCACGGCCGCGCTGTCGCCGCTGACCAGGGCCAGCGGGCAGCCGAAGTAGCCGCAGAGGTAGCCGTTGAGGCTGCCCTCCGACTGGCGCCGGCCGTTGATCCGCACCTCCAGCACCTCCCGCTCGTCCGCGTAGGTGTGGTCGATGACCGCGTCCCGCGTGCCGGCGGCGCCGTGGTAGCCGAGGAAGAAGGCGGCGTCGAAGCCGGGACCCATGCCCTGGACCATCTGCATCGGCCTCGGCATCCCCTGAATCAGCTCGGCCGCTGGATGCAGCTCATCGACCAGGAGGTTGCGCATGTGCCAGTGGGCGTCGGCGACCACCACCTCCTGGGCTCCGCCCGCCAGCGCGCCCTCGATGGCGGCGTTGCACTCGGCCGTCATCAGCCGGCAGGAGATCGCGTGCTCGGGCCGGCCAGGCTCTGTCTGGAGGGGGTGCGTGACCCCGGCCACCCCCTCGAGGTCGGCCGAGATGAAGATCCGCACCGTGTTGCGTGGACTCTAGCTAGTCCGTGTAGCGGGTGATGACGCCGTCCTCGCGCCGCTTCTCCCGCTGGTAGAGGTGGCAGGACTCGAAGTCGCGCACGCAGACGGGCGGGCTGTCGCGCAGCGCCAGCTTGCGCTTGGACAGGCCGTCGACGTGGCAGTCGAAGTGGTAGATGCGCAGCGGTCCTCGCTTGTCGCGGTAGAACTCCTCCAGGTAGGGGCAGCGGCGCATCGGACTTACGATATTGCACCGTGCTCGAGTTCGCCCGCACGGCGGGCGCGATCAGGGCGATAGCCTCCACGCTCGAGAAGACCCGGATCCTGGCCGAGTACCTGAAGCGGCTCCCGCCCGAAGACCTCCGGCTGGCGGTCGTGTACCTCACCGCCCGGCCCTTCGGCCGCGGGGAGCAGGGGATCCTGGGCCTGGGCTGGGCCACCCTGACGCGTGTGGTCGAGGAGCTGTCCGGCCTGGACCAGGCCGACCTCGGACGCATCTACATGAAGTACTCCGACCCCGGCGACTCGGCGGCCGAGGCGCTGGCCGGCAAGACCCGCCCGGAGCCGGTGCCGCTCGGCGAGGTGGCCGCGACCTTCGAGGCGATCCGCGCCGCGTCGGGGGCCGAGGCCAAGGCCGAGCCCCTGCGCCGGCTGCTCCGGAAGCTTGACCCGGAGTCGGCCCGCTACCTGACCAAGCTGCTGGCCGGGGAGCTCCGCATCGGCCTCTCCGAGGGTCTGGTGGAGGCGGCCATCGCCCGGGCCTTCGACGTCCGGCCGGAGGAGGTGCGCCGCCTGCACATGCTGACCGGCGACCTGGGCGAGACCGCGGTCCGCTGCCAGGCGGGCCAGGTCGAGGCCGCCGGGATCCGCCTCTTCCAGCCCATCCGCTACATGCTCGCCAGCCCGGTCGAGACCCCCGAGGAGGCGATGGTGCGGATGGGCGGGGGCCCGGTCTGGACGGAGGAGAAGTACGACGGCATCCGCTGCCAGCTGCACGCCGGCGGGGGTCGGGTGGCGCTTTACTCGCGCGACCTGCGCGAAGTCACCCAGGCCTTCCCGGAGCTGGTCGACGCGGGCGCTCAGGTCGGGCACGAGGTCCTCCTGGACGGCGAGATCCTGGGCCACCGCGACGGCCGGGTGCTGCGCTTCTTCGACCTCCAGCGCCGGTTGGGCCGCAAGCAGGTCTCCAGCGAGCTCCGGCGCGAGGTGCCGGTCGCCCTGGTCGCCTTCGACCTTCTCTACCTCGACGGCCAGACCCTGCTGGAGCTGCCGCTGCGCGAGCGGCGCCGGCGGCTGGAAGGGCTGGAGCTGCGGCATCCGCTGCTGAACGCCCGCCTGGAGACGGCGGCCTCGGCGGCAGACCTGGACCGCATCTTCACCGAGACCCGCGAACGCGGGAACGAGGGGCTGATGGTGAAGGACCCCGACAGCGCCTACGCGCCCGGCCGCCGCGGGATGGCCTGGCTGAAGCTGAAGCGTCCGCTGGCGACGCTGGACGTGGTGGTGACAGCCGTCGAGTGGGGGCACGGCAAGCGGCACGGGGTGCTCTCCGACTACACCTTCGCCGTGCTCGACGAGGAAGCCGGCAAGCTGGTCAACGTGGGCAAGGCCTACACGGGGCTAACCGATGCCGAGATCGCCGAGATGACCCAGCACTTCCTGAAGACGACGGTGGCCGACCACGGCCGGGTGCGGCTGGTGGAGCCGGACACCGTGCTGGAGGTCGCCTTCGACTCCATCCAGCACTCGGGCCGGCACCGCAGCGGGTACGCCCTGCGCTTTCCGCGCATCGTCCGCATCCGCGACGACAAGCCGGTCGCCGAGATCGACACCCTGCGCCGCGTGGCCGAGCTCTACGAGCGCTACTTCGGGCGCGCTGCCGAGGTCCGGCTTTCCGAGGTCGCCGAGACGGGCCCGGCTTGAGGCTCACCTTCATGGGCGTGGCCGGGGCGCGCTTCATGGTCGCGAAGCAGATCGCCGCCTCGGGTGGCATCTACCTGGAGGAGGGCGAGACCCGGGTCGCGCTGGACCCCGGCCCGGGCGCGATCGTGCAGTACGCCAAGCGCAAGGTCGACCTTGCCAAGCTCGACGCGATCGTGATCAGCCACCGGCACCTCGACCACGCGGGCGACGTCAACGTGATGGTCGAAGCGATGACCGAGGGCGGCTTCCGTCACCGGGGACGCTTGTTTTGTCCCTCTGACGCTCTCGACGTCGACCCCGTCGTGCTGAACTATCTTCGCCAGTTTCCGCAAGAGGTCGTCCGCCTCGAGCCCGAGACGACGTACTCGGTGGGCGACGTCACTTTCACGACGACGCCCCGCCACGTGCACCAGGTCGAGACGTACGGATTCAGGTTCGGCAGCCGCCTCGGCTGGGTGACCGATTCGGCCTACTACGACGGCATCGCGGAACAACACAAGGCGGACGTGATGGTGATCCACGTCGTGCTGATGCAATGCCGCGCCGAGCTTCCCCACCTCTGCCTCGACGATGCGGAGCGGATCATCCGCGAGGCCAAACCGCGCCTCGCCATCCTCACGCACTACGGCATGACGGTCTGGCGTGCGCACCCGTGGGAGCTGGCCGCGGACCTGACGCAGCGAATCGGAACCGAGGTCAAGGCCGCCCGCGACGGCATGAGCCTCGAGCTCTAAATGACCGATCGCTGGCGCTGGCGCGGTTCTGTCGCCATGCTGGCTGTGGCGGTCGGATTCGTCATCTACCCGCTGATCGAAAGCGAAGGCGACGTCATCAACTCGGACTGGCCGGCCTTCGCGACCGGCGCGCGAATCATCGTCAGCGACCCCGGGCGTCTCTACGACTTCGACCTCCAGCGGCGGGTCGAGCTCGACGTCACCGGCGGACGGAGCCTGGTGACGCTCGGCATCCACGGCATCCTTCCCTTCCTGGCGCCGGCGTGGGTCGCCTTGATCGCGGTTCCGTTCGAACTCCTCGGGACCAACCT
>DATGVT010000358.1:0-3642 GCA_035300005.1 Candidatus Acidiferrales bacterium | reverse complement strand
ATCCCCCAGGGCCTGACCGTGATTCCGCGGAACGCCAGCATCGAGTACTGGAGGTTCTGGCGCACGCTGAGCTTGGGGAAGATGTTGGTGATCTGGAAGGCACGCCCGATGCCGGCTCGGGCCACCGCGTGGGCGGCCTTGCCAGTGATGTCCTTGCCGTCGAACCAGACTCGCCCGGCGTTGGGCTTCAGCCGCCCGGTGACCAGGTTGAAGAGCGTCGACTTGCCGGCACCGTTGGGGCCGATGATGGCGTGCAGGTCGCCCCGGCGGACCTCCAGGCTCACCCCGTCCACGGCGCGGAGGCCGCCGAAGTAGCGGCTCAACTGATCGAGCTTGAGCAGCACCTGGCCGTCGCTGGGCGGCGGCTCGGCCTGGAAGACCTCGGGGCTGGCGGCTTCGACCGCGACCACCCTGGCCACGTCCAGGGCGGCGATCGCATCACCGGCGCTTTCCCCCCGGCTCGACGCCGCCCCACCCACCCCCGCCAGCTCCGGCCTGGAGATCCGCTCACCGGTTCGGAAGCGGGCGCGGAGCCGAATGAAGATCTCCGGGATGGATACGAAACCACCGGGTGCGATGAGCACCACCGCCAGCACGATGGCCCCCAGGACGATGTCGAACTGGTAGGGGAAGCTGCGGCCGATGCTGACCGACATCCAGGTGAAGATGACCGCGCCCACCACCGGGCCCAGGAAGGTCCCCGTCCCGCCCAGGAGGGTGATCACGATCGGCTGGGCGTTGGCGCTCCAGTAGAGGAGCAATGGGAACGCCTGCTGGTCGTACATGGCGTAGAGCCCACCGGCGACGCCGGCGAAGGCGGCAGCGATCGTGAAGACCGCCAGCTCGTAGGCCTTGACGTTCAGCCCGACCGAGCTCGCCCGCTGGCGGTTCTCCCGGATCGCCATCAGCGCCGCGCCGAGGGGGGAGCGGATCAGGCCGTACATCAGGGCCAGAGAGCCGGCGACGACGGCGACGGTGATGTAGTAGAGGGTCCTCGGCTGGAGGATGTCGTCGGGGATCTGCAGGTTGTGGACCCCGTTGTCGCCGCCCGTGAAGTCGTACCACTCGAACGCGATCACGAACAGCAGCTGGGAGATGGCCAGCGTCAGCAGCGAGAAGTAGAGCCTGGCCGCCCGCAGCGCGACCAGGCCGGTCACCAGACCGAAGGCTCCGGTGATCAGCGGCGCCAGCGCCAGGCCGACCAGGATGTGGCCGTGAAACCGGGTGTTGTAGAGGGCGACGGTATAGGCCCCGACGCCGTAGTAGGCGGCATGGGCGAAGGAGACCATGCCCGTGTAGCCGAGCATCAGGTTGAAGGACACCGCCCAGAGGCCGAGGACGACCGCCTCCGTGCCCAGGATCACGTCGTATCGGGCGGAGGCGTTGTCGGGGTCGATCCACTCGTGCAGGCTCGCGAGCAGCGGGAGCAGGAGGAGCACCAGGCTGGAGGCGGCGACCAGCCCGAGGCGCACCCAGCCCGCCCGCGTCGCCGGCAGGAAGCGGCTCACCTCGCTGCTACTGCTCGGGCCGGCCGAAGAGGCCCCAGGGGCGGAGCGTGAGGACGATGGCCATGGCGGCGAACACGAACGCCGTCGCCCAGGGCGCCGTGTACGAGTTGGCGGAGCCGAACGACAGGACGAGGCCCACGATGACGGCGCCGACGAATGACCCGACCAGGCTGCCCAGCCCGCCGATGACGCTGACCGCGAAGGCGTTGATGAGGGCGTTGGCGTCCATGCCTGGGTCCACGGAGCCGATCGGCGCCACCAGCACCCCACCCAGGCCGGCGAGCCCGGTGCCGATCATGAAAACCGTCGTGAAGAGGCGGGGCACATCGACCCCCGAAGCCGCCAGGAGCTCGGGGTCCGAGATGGCGGCCCGGATGTTGCGGCCGAGTCCGGTGCGGGTCAGCACCAGGTAGAGAGTGGTCGCGATCACGACCGCGACCGCCATCAGGAACAGGTTGTAGCGGGCGAAGCTGTGCCCCATGACGGGCACGCCGCCGTAGAGAAAGCCGGGGGCGCTGTAGCTTCGCACGTCCGGCCCGAAGACCAGGCGCACGGCGCCCGCGAACACCAGGGTCAGGGCGTAGGTGCCGAGCAGCTGGAGCAGGTGCTCCCGGCCGTAGACCGGCCTCAGAACCAGGATCTCGATCAGGGCTCCGATCAGAGCGGTGAAAAGGGGGGCGGCCAGCAGGGCGCCCCAGAACCCGAACTCGGCTCCGGCTACCTTGGCGACCACGAACCAGGCCACGAAGGCCGCCAGCATGTAGAGGGAGCCGTGGGCCATGTTGATCACCCGCAGGGCACCGAAGACCAGGGACAGGCCGGCGGTCACGATGAAGTAAACGGCCGCCAGCGAGAGCCCGGCCAGGGTGAACAGGACCAGACTGTCCAGCGCCATAGACAGCCTAGATTGTGGCTATGGTCCCGCCGTCAGGGACAGTTGTTGAGGTCGTTTTTCGGGCACTGCCCGTTCTGCATCTTCAGGACCTTGTCCAGGGGAATGAGCAGGTCGTTGCCGGGCGGGTTGACGATGTCCTTCAGGATCACGAACGGGTAGCTCGGGTCCTTGGTCGTGGTCCCCACCCAGACCGGGACGTTGGCTTGCTTGTCCTCCTTGCGGATCGTGATCTTGCCGCGCAGGGTGTCGAAGCTTCCCCCGGTCAGCACCCCCAGAACCTTGTCCGTGTCGAAGCTGCCGGCCTTGGTGACGGCGGCGGCCCAGACCGTCAGGGCGTCGTAGTACATCACGGCCCAGTCGGAGGGGTAGTCGTTGTTGTAGCGGGCCCGGAAGTTCTTGACGAAGGTCTTGATCTTGTCGCCCTGGATGGCAAAGAAGGGCGCCCGCTCGTAGACTCGGATGCCCTGCGGGTAGGTATCCCCCAGGCCCTGGTAGTCGTCGACCGACGACAGGGTCATGAACTTGTACTTGGTGAAGAAACCGGGGTCGGTCTGCAGGGCGCCCTTGATGAAGGCGGCCTGCTGGGCGGCGAAGATGTTGGAGTAGATCGCGTCCGGCGCCGCGGCCTGGATCTTGGGGTAGACGTTGGTGAAGTTGAAGCTGGCCAGCGGGATGTACCACTCCGACTCCTTGGTGACGATCTGCACGTTGGGGTTGGTCTTCTTCAGCGACGCGACGAAGGCCGGCGTCTCCGCGCGCCCGAAGGAGTAGTCGGGCGAGAGGATGTACCACTTCTTGAGCGCGGTGTTCTTGCCGGCGTCGATGCCGGCGGCGGTGGCCTCCATGTAGGTGTTGGGCACCACGGAGACGTACTCGGGGATCCGGAAGTCGGGGCTGGTCGTGTTGCGGTAGTCGTTGCAGATGGCGGCGATGTAGGGGATGTGGTTCTGGTGCGCGATCGGCATCGAGGCCTGGCACTGCGAGCTGAGCACGCCGCCCATCATGGCGACGACATGGTCCTGCAGGATCAGCTGCTTGGTGTTGTCGGCCGCCTTGGCGACGTCGTCGCCGTTGTCGAGGATGGAGAGCTCGATCTTGTAGCCGTTGACGCCGCCCTTGTCGTTGGTCTCGGCCTCCCACATCTGGGCGGCGCGGGTGATGGCCCTGCCGTAGGTGGCCGAGTTCCCGGTGATCGTCGTGGTGATGCCGACCTTCTTGGTGCCCTTGAAGGTGGTCGTG
>DATGVT010000357.1:0-3129 GCA_035300005.1 Candidatus Acidiferrales bacterium | reverse complement strand
GGGGCGACGCGGCGCGTCATGCCGGCGCCGGGTCCAGCAGGACGCCCGGGTTCATGATCCCGGCCGGGTCGAGCGCCGCCTTGGCCGCGCGCAGCGCCTTCCCGAACAGCTCCGGCCGCTCGCGGTCGTACCAGGGCCGGTGGTCGCGGCCGACGGCGTGGTGGTGGGTGATGGTCCCGCCCTCGGCCAGGATCGCCTCCGAGGCCGCCCGCTTGACGGCCTGCCACTGCTCCAGCTCGGCTCCCGCGCGCCCGGGCGCGACCACGGTGTAGTAGGGCGCCGGCCCGTCCGGGTAGACGTGCGTGAAGCGGCAGGAGACGAACCCCTGGCCGCAGGCGTCGGCCACCGCCTTTGAAGCACCGCCGCGGACCCTTTCGTGAAACCGCTCGAAGCGATCCCAGGTGATGGCGGTCTCGAAGGTCTCGTTGACCATCCCCAGCCGGGCCAGGGCGTCGTGCAGGTGGCCGCCGCGCAGGAACGCCGACCGCCAGGTCTCGGCGGCGCCGCCGCCGCCCTCGCCCTCCGCAACCTGGCCGCCAAAGCCGCGGCAGATCTCCAGCGCCCTCGCCAGCCAGGGTCCGAGCTCGTGGTCGGCCGACTCGAAGGCCACGATCAGCAGCGCGGAGCTCCCGTCTCCGCTGCCGGACAGAAGCGCCTCCAGGGGGTCGAGCAGGCGGCAGTTGGCCGGATGGAGGCCCGACTGCGAAAGCAGCCGGCACGCCTCCACGGCTCGCTCGAACTCGGTGAAGCTGACGGTGGCCGAGGCCCGGAAGCGCGGCCGATCCTGGAGCCGCATCCAGGCCTCCGTGATCACGCCCAGGACGCCCTCGGAGCCGCAGAGCAGGCGGTCCGGCGAGGGGCCGGCGCCGGAGCCGGGCAGGCGGCGGGTCTCCAGCAGGCCGCCCGGGGTGACCACGCGGAGGGCCTCCACGAACTCGTCGATGTGCGTGTAGAGGGTGGCGAAGTGGCCGCCCGAGCGGGTGGCGATCCAGCCGCCCAGGCTGGAGACCTCGAATGACTGGGGGAAGTGGCGCAGGGTCAGGCCCTGCGGCCGCAGCTGGTCCTCCAGCGCCGGACCCAGGACGCCGGCCTGGATGCGTGCCGCCCGCGAGGCCCGGTCGACCTCCAGCACCTTGTCCAGGCGCCGGAGGTCCACCGAGGCGGCTCCCCGGTAGGCGTCGCCCACCGCCGGTTCCACGCCGCCGACCACGCTGGAGCCGCCGCCGTAGGGGATCGCGGCCACCCGCTCCGAGGCGCACCACTCCAGGACCGCGGCCACCTCAGCCTCGGACCGCGGGTAGAAGACCAGGTCCGGGGCCGGCGTGTAGTCCCGGCGCAGCCCGCGCACCAGGTCGCGGAAGGACTTGCCGTAGGTGTGCTCGGCGCGGTCGGCGACCTCGGTGCTGCTGATGGCGGCCAGCGAGCCAGGGGGTGAGACCCGCGGCGGGGCCAGGCGGAGCTCGTCCAGGGAGGGAGGCGCCAGGGGCCGCGGCGGGTCCAGCCCGAACCGCTTTGCGAAGATGGCGGCCAGGCCGTCCAGCTCGGCTGGGGAGAGCCCGTCGCCCTCGTAGCCCCAGCCCCAGATCTTGCGCCGGCGCTCGGATGCGGTCGTGAGGGCCACGCCCCGAGTCTAGGGGCGGACAAGCCAGAGCCAGCTCGGCTTGATAGCCTTGATGTCAAGGTGAAGGCGCGGATCGAAGACCTCCGAGGCCGCCTCGGGAGCCTGCCCCTGGAGGAGATGCGGGACCGCGCGGCGGGCTTCAGCCTGGCCGGCCTGCTGGATCGCCTTCCCTTCCAGCGCCGCCGCCGGCAGCCGCCGCCCATCCTCTGGCTGGCCGCCGGCTTCGTTCTGGGCCTGGTGCTGGGTGGAGTGCTGGCGTTCATGTTCGACCCCCACGAGGGCGAGGACCGGCGCCGCCGGCTGGTGGCTAGCCTGGGTCCCGGGGCCCGGGACGGGGAAGCCGGAGCCTGAACACGGAGCCGGGGCCTGGCTCCGAGCGCTCCAGCTCCAGGCCGCCGCCCATCCGCTCCGCCAGCTGGCGGCTGATGTAGAGGCCGAGCCCGGTCCCGGGCACGTCCAGCTGGGGGCGCAGGATCCTGTAGCCCTTCTCGAAGACGCGGCCCTGTTCCTCGGCCGGGATGCCCAGCCCCCGGTCCGCCACCCGCACCGCCGGCGCCTCGCCGTCGGAGACCAGCAGCCTGACCTCGGGCGCGGCCGCCGAGTAGATGAGGGCGTTGTCGAGCAGGTTGGCCAGGATCCGGGCCAGCAGCCGGACGTCGGCCCAGGCCGGGGCCGAGCTTCCCTCGACCTCGATCGTCGCGTGCAGCAGCTGGGCGCGGGCGGCCGCCAGCCGCGCCGCCTCCTGGGCGGACTCGAGCAGGTCGACGGTCTGCGGTTCGTAGGTCAGCAGCCCGCTCTCCAGGCGCGCCGAGAAGAGCACGTCGTCCACCAGGCTGTCCAGTTCGCCCACCTTCTCGGTCAGGACCTGCAGCGGCGCGGCCCAGGCTTCGGGCGGCGGGCCGAGGGTGCCTTCGGCCAGCATGGAGAGGTAGGCGCGGATCACGGACAGGGGCGCCCGCAGCTCGTGGGCGATCAGGCTTAGGAACTCGTCCTGGCTCTCCACCGCTTGACGGGCCACGTGAACATCCAACGTAGTGGCTGGTTCCGGCGATCGCAAGCAGCCGAACTTGAACCCTGCCCTTCGGGCACTTTGGGAGGTCAGTCATCAGGCCGGGCGCGAACGATCAGGCGCACCGGCCGGTCGTAGAAGAGGTAGTCCCAGGCCCAGTTGACGAGGACGATCAGGCGGCTCCTGAAGCTGACCACGTTGACCAGGTGCACGAAGAGCCACATCAGCCAGCCGGGGAAGCCCGCCAGGTGCACGCGCCCCAGCTGGGCCACGGCGGCGTTGCGGCCTACCGTGGCCATGATGCCCGGGTCCCGGTAACGGAAGGCAGCCGGGCCGCGGCCGGCGATCAGCGCGAGGACCCCCCGGGCCGCGTGCCGGGCCTCCTGCATGGCGACCGGGATCAGCATCGGCAGCGGCGCGCCGCCCTCCTCCAGGCCGGCCAGGTCTCCGATCACGAACACCTCCGGGTGCCCGGGCAGCTGGAGGCTGGGCTCGACCC
>DATGVT010000356.1:0-3393 GCA_035300005.1 Candidatus Acidiferrales bacterium | reverse complement strand
ACCCCCACCGCCTCCCCCGCTGCCACCCTACGGGCCGGCCGGCTACCCCGCCTACCCCGTCTACGCGCCGCCCACCGACAACCAGGCAATAGCCTCGCTCGTCCTGGGGATCGTGAGCTTCGTCGGACTCTCCTGCTGCGGGGTGCCAACCCTGATCCTGGGACCGCTGGCCATCTACTTCGGGCGCACCTCAGCAGCCCGCGTCCAGGCCAGCGGAGGCGCGTTGGGCGGGCACGGGATCGCCACAGCGGGCTGGATCATCGGGATCATCGCCACGGTGCTGGGGGCGCTCTACCTGCTCTTCTGGCTGGCCTACTTCGGGATCTTCGCAGTCTTCGGGATCTTCATCGCGGCCACGGTGCATCCCTCCCCCACGCCGGGCTGATCAGCTAGCCGAGCGCCGCCGCCGCGGCCTTCGCCGCCCACTCTCCCACCTCGGCCGGCACCGGCCCGCCGTGCAGCAGGGCCGGGGCGTGCTCCAGCCAGGCCGGGTCGTCGGCCACCGCGGCCACCGCCGCCTCGCCACCCAGCCTGGCCGCGTAGCGGGCGGCGATCCAGAGCAGCCGGCCGGACCCCGTCTCCTGAGCATGCTCGCGCGCCTTCTCACCCAGGTGGATGGCCGCCGCCGTGGTGGCCAGGCGGCGGGCCAGGCGGCGGGCCGGGAGCTCCTCACCATCCAGCCTGGCAGCCGCCTCCTGCGCCCGGCGGAGACCGTTCAGCAGCGGCCCGGCCAGCGTCCCGGACGCCTCCGCGCGGCGTTCGAGGTCGGCGAAGAGGTCGGGGCCGGCGCCGTGGCCGAGGGCCCGCAGCACGTCGAGGGCGACCACGTTGCCAGACCCCTCCCAGATGGCGTGAACGTAGACGTCCCGGAGCAGGCGGCTGTTGGGCCAGTCCTCGATGTAGCCGTTACCGCCCCGTACCTCCATGGCCTCGGTGGCGGCCAGCCGGGCCCGCTCGGCGCCCAGGCCCTTGAAGAGCGGGGTCAGGAGCCGGAGCACGCCGGTGGCGCCGGGCCGGCCGGCGTCGGCGGCGTCCAGTGCCTCCGCCCCGGCCATCGCGGCCGTTAGTCCGGCGGTCGCGTCCACCACCAGCTCGGCCAGCGTGTCCCGCATCAGCGGGTGGTGGTCGAGCGGCTTGCCGAAGGCCGCCCGCCGCCGCGAGTGCTCGAGCGACTCGAAGGCCGCCCGCCGCATGGCGGCCGCCGTCGTGTTGGCGATGCCGACCCGGGTCAGGTTGACCATGTCCAGCATCTGCTTCATGCCCAGCTCCAGGCTGCCCACCGGCCAGGCGAAGGCTCCCTCCAGGGTGATCTCTCCCGAGGCCATGGCGCGGGTCCCGAACTTCTCCTTCAGGCGGTTGACGCGGTAGGAGTTGCGGCGGCCGTCCTCCAGCCGGCGGGGCATCAGGAAGAGCCCGAGACCCTTCGTCCCCGGCCCCGCGCCCTCCGGGCGCGCCAGCACCAGCGCCAGGTCGGCGGCGGCGTTGCTGCAGAACCACTTGTCCCCGTGCAGCCGCCAGGTGCCGTCCGCCTGCCGGACCGCCCGGGTCTGGTTGGCGCCCACGTCGGAGCCGCCGGCCTTCTCGGTCATGAACATCGCGCCCGAGAGGTGGCGGCCGCCGTCGTCGGCCAGCCCGGGCAGGAACCGCTCGGCCAGCTGGGGATCGTGCAGCTCCAGCGTCCGGCACATGGCGTCGGTCATGCCGACCGGGCAGCCGCAGATGGCCTGGTCCGCCTGCAGGAAGAGATAGTTCAGGGCGGTGACCAGGCTCCTGGGAGCCCGTCCCTGCAGGCCCCGCCAGCCGGGCATGTAGGCCATGCGCACCAGCCCGAAGCGGTGCTCCGTGTCCTCGATCTCGCGGTAGGCGGGATGGAACTCGATCTCGTCCACCCGCTCGCCGCGGGCGTCGTACTGGTGCAGGACCGGCGGATGGCGGTCGGCCAGCCGGCTCAGGGGCTCGATGCGGGTCGGAACCAGCCGGCCCGCCTCCTGCAGCGCCCCCTCGGCGACCGGCCAGAGGGCATCCCCCACCGCCCTTCGCGCCAGCCAGCGCAGGTGCTCGTCCGGCGTGTACCAGTCCTCGGCGTCCGTGAGCGGGATCTGGCTCAGCTGGCTCACAGGGGGCAGTGTAGAGTCGGGCGCCGTGACCGAGATCGACTCCCTGCTGCGGCGGATGGACGCCCTGCTGGAGCCCCTGGAGCGCGCGGGGGACGCGCGGCGCCACTCGCGGCTTCGGGGTGCTGCTGCCGGGCGCTACTGCTTGAAGACGGCCAGCGACAGGTAGGCGGAGACGCCCCAGTTCGGCTGGTCGACGATCTGGCTGATCTTGAGGTCGGCCGCCAGGCTGCAGAGGACGTAGGCGTCCTCCCGGCTCAGCCGGTGCTCGCGGCCCAGCCAGCCGATCAGGTCGCGCACCGCGTTCTGCGCGTTCTCCATCAGGTCGGGCCCCAGGGCGGTGACCGCGTGGTAGCCGCGCTCGTCGGAGCGCCTCTGCGGAGAGCCCGGCGGCGTCTGGAACTGGTAGCTCCAGGGCCGCAGCGACTGGCCCTTTTTGACGCCGAAGCGGAGGCTGAACCGCATCGGGCACTCGATCCCGGTCACGCAGACCTCGCCGTCGCCCTGGGCCGCGTGGCAGTCGCCGGCCGAGAACAGCGCGCCTTCGACGAAGACCGGCAGGTAGAGCTTGCTGCCCGCGGTCAGGTGCCGGGTGTCGATGTTGCCGGCGCCCTTGGTCGGCGGCAGCACGTCCTTCGGCCCCGGCTCGTCGGTGGCGACGCCCATGGTCCCGCAGAAGGGCGCGATCGGGATCAGGATGTCGTCACGCAGAGCGGCCGTCTTGCCGTTGCTGAGGTCGAAGTGGCGGATGTAGGGCTCGCTGAAGTCCGCGGCCAGCAGGCCCAGGCCGGGGATGATGCCGGTCCACCCCCAGTCCAGCGCCTGCAGGTCCAGGATCTCGACCTCCAGCACGTCTCCGGGCCGGGCGCCCTTCACGAAGACGGGGCCGGCTAGCGGATAGAGGCGGTTGAAGTCCAGCGAGGTCAGCGCGCTGGCCGGAGAGCCCGGCTTGACCTGGCCGTCGGTCACCTCCTCGGTCTCGAAGTGGACCACGTCGCCGGGGTCGACCTCGATCGCGGGCGGAAGGCTCTGGTCCCACTTGTAGTGGACCTTCCCCCGCTCCAGTTGGAGCTCCTTCACAGCCATCGCAGACCCACCTCCCGAGGCAATAGTAGGGGCGGGGCTTGCCCCGCCCTCGTCTAGCCCGCGCGGGTGGCCACCGCCCGCCGCATCCGCCCGGCGCGCTCCAGGATCGGCCGCAGGTACACGCCGGTCGCGGATTCCCGGTTCCGGGCCAGGTCCTCGGGCGTCCCCTCGCCCATCAGGTAGCCGCCCTTCT
>DATGVT010000355.1:0-5747 GCA_035300005.1 Candidatus Acidiferrales bacterium | reverse complement strand
ACGGTGGAGCCTTACATGAGGCGGCGGCTGCACGCCGCCCGCGTGCTCTCGACCCGGCTGCTCTGGTTCGAGTCCCGGCCGCCCAGCCGCTACCCGAAGGAGGCCCAGGCCGCGGTCACCACCCACGACCTGCCCACCCTGGCGGGCGCCTGGACGGGCGACGACCCTCACCTCGAGAACGGCCCCTTGCTGCGCCGCCGCCTGCGCCTCCTGACCGGCCTCGACCCCTCGGCGCCGGCGGCCGCGGTGGCGGCCGCAGCCTACGGCCGGCTGGCGGCCTCGCCCGCCCGCCTGCTGACGGTGTCCATGGAGGACGCCCTGGCCGTCAGCGAGCGGCCCAACCTGCCCGGCACCGAAGGGGTGTGGCCGAACTGGCGGCTGGGGCTGCCGGTCCTCCTGGAGGAGGTCGAGCGGTCGCCGGCGGTGGCCGGCGTGGTGGACCGGGTGCGCGAGCACCGCTGAGATGAAGGACGGTGCGCAGCCCCCGATCGCTGATTACGCCCTGATCGGCGACTGCCACTCATGCGCGCTGGTCAGCCGGACGGGGTCGATCGACTGGGCCTGCATGCCCAGGCTCGACGCGCCCAGCAGCTTCGGCCGGCTGCTGGACTGGGAGAAGGGCGGCTTTTGCTCGATCACGCCCGCCGGCGGCCGCTGGGAGCACTACCGCGCCTACCTCGAGGGCACCATGGTGCTGACCACGACGTTCACCGCCAACAGCGGCGAGGTCCGCGTCACCGACTTCTTCGCGATGCGCCGGGGCGGGCGCGAAGAGCCGTACCACCAACTGCTGCGGATGGTCGACGGCCTCCGCGGCCGCGTCGACGTCCGCCTGCTGATCGTCCCCCGCTTCGACTACGGCGAGGTCAAGCCCTGGCTGCGGCGGGGCGGGGCCGGGGTGTTCGCCGCCATCGGCGGCCACAACGGGCTCCTGGTCGGCTGCGACACCGACCTCGAGCTGGGCGCGGACCATGAGCTGGTCGCCAGGTTCGCCCTGCGCGCCCAGGAGCGCGTGCGCCTGACGCTGACCTTCGTCCGGCCCGAGCTGCTTGACCTGGAGGAGGCCGCGCCGCCCACCGCAGAGGAAGCCGACGGCCGCTTGAAGGAGACCCTCGAGTGGTGGAAACGCTGGTCGCAGCAGCTCACCCTGGAGGGCCCCGAAGCGCCGAGGGTGCTCCGCTCGGCGCTGGTCCTGAAGGCGCTTACCAACGCCCCCACCGGCGCCATCGCGGCCGCCGCCACCACCTCCCTGCCGGAGCGGATCGGCGGCAGCCGCAACTGGGACTACCGGTTCAGCTGGATCCGCGACTCCAGCTTCTCGGTGCGTTCGTTGGGAGAGGTCGGCTTCAACCGCGAGGCCGACGGCTTCCGGCGCTTCATCCAGCGCAGCGCCGCCGGCTCGGCGCACGACCTCCAGATCATGTACGGCATGGGCGGGGAGCGGCACCTGCCCGAGATCGTACTGGCGGGCCTGACCGGCTACCGAGACTCGCGTCCGGTTCGGATCGGCAACGCCGCCTCTGACCAGCTCCAGCTGGACGCCTACGGCGAGCTGATGCTGCTGGCCTATAGCTGGCACCGGCGCGGCTACTCGCCCGACGACGACTACTGGCGCTTCCTCTTCGACCTGGTGGAGACCGTCGCCGAGCGCTGGCGGCAGCCCGACCGCGGGCTCTGGGAGATCCGGGGCCGGCCGCTCCACTTCGTGCACTCGAAGGTGCTCTGCTGGGCGGCGGTGGACCGGGGGGTGGCCCTGGCCGTGGAGTGCGGGCGACGCGCGCCTCTGAGCCGCTGGCGCAGGCTGGCCCGGGAGATCCGGCAGGCGATCGAGAAAAGCGGGTACGACCACCGGCGAGGGGTTTTCGTGCAGGCGTTCGGGCGCAAGCAGATGGATGCCTCCCTGCTCCTGCTGCCGAGCACCGGCTTCGTCGCCTACCACGACCCCCGGATGGTGCGGACCGCGGAGATGGTGAGAAAGGAGCTGGAGGTGGACGGCATGCTGCGCAGGTACCGCCCGGAGCGCCTGCAGGACGGGCTCAACCAGCCCGAGGGAGTGTTCGTCGCCTGCACCTTCTGGCTGGCCGAGTGCCTGGCGCTCCAGGGCCAACTAGAGAAGGCGCGGGAGTACTTCGATCGGGCAGCCGCACTCAGCAACGACGTCGGGCTCTTCTCGGAGGAGTACGACGAGGCGGGCCAGGAGATGCTGGGCAACTTTCCCCAAGGGCTGACCCACCTCTCGCACATTGCCGCCGCCGCCGCTCTTACTGGCGCCGCCAAGACTTGAAAAAGTGCTATCATGCCTATCCTAATTTCCATTAACAGAGGTGCAATGACTTGATCGAGCCGCACCATCATTCTGAAGAGAACGGTCCCGCCAACCGGCTGCCGCCGGTCGCGATCCCGCCGGTGACCGCGGTGCCGATGGTGCCCTCGCACAACTTCCAAGCCGTTCGCGTGGCCTGGTTCGTGACGGGCTTGATCGGCGTGCTGGTCGCCCTCCGGTTCGCGCTCAAGCTGTTGGGCGCCTCCACCCAGTCCAGCTTTGTGAGCTTCATCTACGGCACCACAGCCCCGCTGGTGGCGCCCTTCCACGGCATCTTCCCGGACTCCGGGCAGGGCTTCTACATCTTCGAGCCCGCCTCCCTGCTGGCGATCGCCATCTACTCGCTCATCGGGTGGGGCGTGGTGACCCTGATCCGGATCACGACCGCTCGCCGCATCGCTCTCTAGCCCGGTACTACGATGGGCGCGTGATCGGCGCGCGCGCCCAGCTGGCCGGGTCGGACCTCGAGTACTTCCGACTGGCCAGGTTGCAGGAGTCGGGCGTCGGCGACCCGGCCCGGCTGCCGGTGACCATCAAGATCCTGCTCGAAGGCCTGCTGCGGGCGTTCGAGACCGGCTCCGGCGACGAAGCCTCGCTGCGGGCGTTGACGCGCTGGCCCGAGCGCTTTCCGGCCGGCGCCGAGGTCCCCTTCCTCCCGGCGCGGGTGCTGATGCAGGACTTCACCGGCGTGCCCGGCGTGGTCGACCTGGCCGCCATGCGCTCGGCGGTCGAGCGGGCGGGCAAGGACGCGCGCCTGATCGACCCCCTGGTCCCGCTCGACCTGGTGATCGACCACTCGGTGCAGGTGGACGCCTTCGGCAGCGTGCAGGCCTACAACCGAAACATCGAGAAGGAGATCGAGCGCAACGGCGAGCGCTATGCGGTCCTGCGCTGGGCCCAGCAGGCCTTCCACAACTTCTCGCTGGTGCCGCCCGGCATGGGCATCTGCCACCAGGTCAACCTCGAGCACCTGAGCAGGGTCGTGCAGGTGCGCGACCTGCCGGACGGCAAGGTGGCCATCCCCGACACCCTGGTCGGCACCGACTCGCACACGACCATGGTCAACGGCCTCGGGGTGCTGGGCTGGGGCGTGGGCGGGATCGAGGCCGAGGCCGCGCTGCTGGGGCAGCCGATGTACCTGCCGGAGCCGATCGTGCTCGGAGTCCGCTTTCTGGGCGCCCTGCCCACCGGCGCCACCGCCACCGACCTGGTGCTGACCCTGACCGAGCTGCTCCGCAAGCACGGCGTGGTCGACAAGTTCGTGGAGTTCTGCGGGGCCGGCCTGTCCAGCCTCTCGGTGCCCGACCGGGCCACCCTCAGCAACATGTGCCCCGAGTACGGGGCCACCTCGGCGCTCTTCCCGGCCGACGCCGAGACGCTCCGCTACCTGGAGGTCACCGGCCGCAGCCGCGACCACATCCAGCTGGTCGAGCGCTACACCCGCGAGCAGGGGCTCTTCCGTACCGACGACTCCCCAGCCCCGGTCTTCAGCGAGCTGATCGACCTCGACCTGGCGTCGATCGAGCCTTCGCTGGCGGGGCCCAAGCGGCCCCAGGACCGGGTGCCGCTGCCGAAGGTCTGGGAGAGCTTCCAGGCCGTCTTCAAGGATGGCAGCCCGGGGGACCCCAGCCGCGACCACGACCTCGTCCGCTCCGGCACCGAGGGCGGGCCGGCCCCCAACGACGTGCGCCATCCAAGCCGGGTGGCGGTCGCCGCCCGGCCCACCGACACCGTGGACAACGGCTCGGTCGTGATCGCCGCCATCACCAGCTGCACCAACACCTCCAACCCGTCGGTGATGGTCGGCGCCGGCCTGCTGGCGCGGAACGCGCTGGCCAGGGGTCTGAAGCCGGGCCCCAGCGTCAAGACCAGCCTCGCCCCCGGCTCCCGGGTGGTGACCGACTACCTGAAGCGCGCCGGGCTGATGGAGCCGCTGGAGCAGCTGGGCTTCTACCTGGTCGGCTACGGGTGCACCACCTGCATCGGCAACTCGGGCCCGCTGGCGAGCCCAGAGGTCGAGGCGGCCGTTCAGGAGCGCAAGCTCAACGTGGTGGCGGTCCTCTCCGGGAACCGGAACTTCGAGGGCCGCATCCACCCGTTGGTGACCGCCAGCTACCTGGCCTCGCCGCCGCTGGTGGTGGCCTACGCGCTGGCAGGGACGGTCCGCCGGGACCTGAGCCGGGAGCCGCTGGGCACCGGCCAGGATGGCAAGCCCGTCTTCCTGCGCGACATCTGGCCCTCCCCGGAGGAGGTGCAGAAGACGGTCTCGGAGTCCGTGCGCCAGGAGATGTTCGAGCGCGAGTACGCCCGCATCTTCGAGGGCGACGAGCACTGGCAGCACATGCAGGCGCCGACCGGCACCAGCTACCGATGGGACCCGAACTCGACCTACGTCCAGGAGCCGCCCTATTTCGAGAACCTGGAGCTGGAGCCCGCGCCGCTGAGGGACGTACTGGACGCCCGGGTGCTGGTCATGGTCGGCGACTCGGTGACGACCGACCACATCTCGCCCGCGGGTTCCATCCCGCCGGACAGCCCGGCCGGCCGCTACCTGATCTCGCGCGGGGTGGAGCGCGCGGACTTCAACAGCTACGGGGCCCGGCGGGGCAACCACGAGGTCCTGGTGCGCGGCACCTTCGCGAACATCCGGCTGCGCAACCGGCTGGTGGAGCGGGAGGGCTACTGGACGCGCCACCTCCCCGACGGCGGGGAGATGACCGTCTTCGACGCCGCTGAGCGCTACCGCCAGGAGGGCGTGCCGCTGTTGGTGCTGGCGGGCAAGGAGTACGGCGCCGGGTCCTCGCGCGACTGGGCGGCCAAGGGCCCGCTCCTGCTGGGCGTCCGGGCGGCGATCGCCGAGTCATTCGAGCGCATCCACCGCTCCAACCTGGTCGGGATGGGGATCCTGCCGCTGCAGCTGGAGCCGGGCCAGACGCTGGATTCATTGGGGCTGAACGGCCGTGAGAAGTTCAGCATCCGCGGCCTGGCCTCCCTGAAGCCGCGCCAGCAGCTGAAGGTGGAAGCCACGCCCGACGGCGGCGCCACCCGGAGCTTCAGGGTGACGGCCCTCGTCTACAACGACACCGACGTCGAATACATGCGCCACGGCGGCATCCTGCCGCTGGTGCTGCGCGAGCAGATCGCCCGAGCCTGAGCCAGCACCGCTGGGCGAGCTGGCGCTCAGCTTCTCGTTAAAGGCTTCTCAGCCGCACTCCAGCGCGAGCAGCGTCAGCAGCAGGACGACCCCGGCCACGCCGAAGCGGGCACCGACGGTCGGCGTCTTGACAAAGGGGTTCGAGGCACCCCAGACGGCGGTGAAGCCTCCATATGGCTTCCCATTGCTGGGGTCTTCGATGAATAGGGCGACCACCGTGAGGATGATCGAGGCGACCGTCACGCCGAGGCAGGCAAAAGCGCCGGCCGC
>DATGVT010000354.1:0-11181 GCA_035300005.1 Candidatus Acidiferrales bacterium | reverse complement strand
CAAGCGACTGCGGGGCCAGCTTCCAGATCAGCGGAACCCACGGCCACGGCTACAACGCGCTGCAGGTCTACGAGGTGACCGGCGAGACGCACCCCGGCCTCAACAGCGACCTCTACTTCGGCACCATGGACAACAACCTCTGGGCCTCGGCTGACAGCGGCGCCACCTGGCCAGGAGTGGTCGCTTTCGAGGGTTTCTTCATCCAGGTCCCCCATAGCAGCCCGATCAGCGGCGGTCAAAAGGTCACCTTCGTCGCCTGCGGCGCCTGCGGACAGCTTCTGACCGGGCCAGTCTTCGGCGGCCCGCGGTTGGGCTGGCCCCAGCCGCTGGCGGCGATCACGGGGAACCCTGTCGTCGTCGAGGAGGGCGTCTACGTCCAGTGGGCCATGCCCAGCCCTCCCGCCAGCCAGCTCTATTTGACGACCAACACCGGCGGGACGTGGACGGCAGTTAGCGGCGCGACCACGGCTCTCAGCCGCTCCGGCCTGCAGAAGGTGGCCGGGCCCGCCGCCAGCCCGACCGTCTACCAGGGGGTCCTGAGGCCGGTCCTGTCACCAGCCGTTCGCGCGGGAGGAGGCCCGAACAAGGTCGGCCTCGTGAAGATCACCGGGGTGCGCACCGCCAGCGCTACCGTTACCGATGCCGATGGCGGGCTCAGCAATGTCGGAACCTACTGCAACGGTCAGGGGACCTTTGTCTGCCCGACAGTCTTTGGAGTCGACCCCGGCAATCCCAACCACCTGATCGCCCCTGACGCGGATACCCAGCAGATGAAGGTATCGACCGACGGCGGCGCCTCCTGGACGGTCGATGCAATGTTGACCAGCCTGGTGACCAACGGCGGACAGCTCCTCTTCAACGTGCCCAACGTCGGCGTCCAGGCCCACTCGATCTTCTTCGACCCCAACAACGGCAACCACATCTTCGTCGGCACCGACCAGAACGGCATCATCGCCTCGCTGAACGGGGGCCTGACCTGGGTCAAACTGCCGGGCTCGGACCGGATTCCGGTCATCACCTCCTTCTTCTTCGACGAGGTCCAGAACGACATCCTCGTGTCCAGCTATGGACGCGGTCTCTGGAAGCTCAGCCTTGCCCACGTGCCGCCGCAGTCCAGCCTCAGCATCGGGTCTCCGCGGTACCCGCCCGGGTCCTCCCAGCCCTTCGTGACCAGCGCCACTCCCTTCACGGTGAGCGCGCTGGACGGCACCTCCGGCGTGGGATCCGTGTCCTATCGCTTCTTCAGGCAGGGAGCGGCGCCGCCCGCCTACACCACCGTGGCCGGCTCCACCACGACGTTCCACGTGACCGGCTCGGACGGCACCTACGAGGTCGACTTCTTCTCCACCAACAACGTCGGGGACGACGAGACGGCGCACAGCCAGCTGGTCAAGCTCGACAACACGGCTCCGGTCACGACCATCGTCCAGCCCTCCGCGACCCCCTACCCGCACAGCGCGACACTGACGCTCAACTACACGGTCTCCGACGGGACCGGTTCGGGCGTCGCCAGCTTCACCCCAACCCTGGATGGGGCGACCACGCTCGCCGGCCACGGACTTGCCAGCGGTCAAGCCATCGACCTGCTGACCGAGATGACTCTCGGATCGCATACCTTCAGGGTCGTCGCCACCGACAATCTCGGCAACACCGGCACGACTTCGGTGACCTTCACAGTTATCGCCACCCCTCACAGCCTGGTGGACGACGTCACCCAGTTCTTCGCCCTGGGAAAGATCAAGAACAGGGGTCTGGAGCAGTCGCTCCTGGCCAAGCTCGATGCAGCGAGCGACGCCCTCGACCGGGGCACGTGCAACGCTGCGAGGAACCTCTACCAGGCCTTCATAAACGAGCTGATGGCCCAGAGCGGCAAAGGCATCGACGCCACCGCCGCGGCCACCATGATCGCCGACGCGGAGTTCGTGATCGCACACCTGCCCTGCGCCTGATTCCGACGGGGGGCGTCGGGCGGCCGGTGCCCCGCGTTGCCAACCCTGGGGCCGGACGTTACCTAGATGTGGCTGCGAGGACAGCGAGCTCCCTGCTCCTGCCCCTGGTGGGGATCACGGCCGCGCTGTATCCAGCTGTCGCGGGGGCAGCCACGCCCTACCTTCAGCTCATCCCGAGCACGGTCGCGGTGGGCCAGACGGTGACGGCCTACGGATCCGACTTCTGCTCAGCGGGCTGTTCGGCCGTGACCCTGACACTGGGGGATCAGGTCGTCGCCTCCGGAGTCCAGGTTGCTGGTGATGGCAGGTTCCAAGCCAGTTTCAGGGTGAACGTGCTGCCGGGCAGCTACACCGTTACAGCTCGGCAGACGACGGCAGCAGGAGGGACTCTCAGCGCATCGGCCTTCCTCCAGGTCGCCGCCAGTGACGGGACCAGCCCACCGCCGCCTCCTTCTGGGCCGCCCAATCTCACGTCGCCGTCGCCCAGGCCGTCATCCAACCCTGCCAGCACACCCAGCCCGTCGTCGGCGGCCCAGTCGCCCTTCGCGACGGGCTCGGCCGTCGGCGCCTGGCTCCCCTGGGCCCTCCTCGCGGCGCTCGCCCTGCTCGCCCTGGTGGCCGGATTTTTGGTCGTGCGCCGGCGGGGCGCCCGCTGACGGCGGCCTCTTCTCGCGGCTGGCCCGCAGCTAGTGGTCCCCGCGCCAGTGAAGTGGCTCGCCCAGGCGCGGCCGCAGCAGGGCCCCCACCTCGCCCTGCTCAGCGTGTCGCTTCAGCGTGGCCTTGCTGAAGACGAGCTCGCCGTCTAGCGATACCTCGAACCGACCCTTGTCACCGGTCTTGAGCTCGACCCCGACCAGGATCGGAGCCCACTGGCCGAGCAGCTCATCCGCCAGGCGCACGGCCCGGTCGAGATAGTCTCAAGGGACGCAGAATTCGATCGTGATCCGGTGCCTGGGATTGATCATCTCTTCTCCAACTCCTACCGGCCGCAGCCCGATTTGATTCCTGAACGCCGCCGCCTCCGGCTCTCCCGGCCCCTCGACCTCGGCCTCACCCTGGCCCCCCTGCGCCGAGCCGGGGCCCTGGACCCCTGCGTCCGGATCCTGCCCGGCGAGGTCTGGCGGGCGACCCGGACGCCCGCCGGCCCGGCCACCACCCACCTCGTCAGGTCCAACGGCACCCTGGAGGTCGAGGCCTGGGGCCCGGGGGCGGAGTGGGCGCTCGAGCACGCGGCCGTGCTCTGCGGCGAAAACGACAACGAGGCCGACTTCACGCCCGCCGATCCGCTCCTGAAGGAGCTCCACCGGCGGCATCCAGGCCTGCGCATGCTGCGTTCGGAGGCCGTCCTGGAGGCCGCGCTGCCGACCGTCCTGGAGCAGAAGGTGGTCGGGGTCGAGGCCAGGCGGGCCTTCCGGCTGATCGTCGCCGCCCTCGGGGAGCCGGCCCCGGGCCCGGCTCGGCTGATCCTGCCGCCCAGCCCGGCGGCGCTGGCCAAGGCGCCCTACTGGGACCTGCACCGGTTCGGCGTCGAGCAGAGGCGGGCGACCGTGCTGAAGCGGCTGGCCCGAAGCGCCCGCCGGCTGGAGGAGGCGGCGCAGATGTCCCCGGACCAGGCCCGCCACAGGCTGCTCGCCTTCCCGGGGCTGGGCGAGTGGTCGGCGGCCGAGATCGTGCGGGTGGCGCTGGGCGACGCGGACGCGGTCAGCCTCGGCGACTACCACCTGCCGCACGTGGTCAGTTGGGCGCTGACCGGCGAGCCGCGCGGAACCGACCAGCGGATGCTCGAGCTGCTGGAGCCGTTCCGGCCGCACCGGGGGCGGGTCCAGAGGCTGCTCGAGATCGCCGGCGTCGGGCCGCCGCGCCGGGGGCCGCGGATGCCCCTCCGCCGAATCGGCAGGATCTAGCCCTAGCCCGCCGGGGCCTCCAGCAGCTCGATCTCCTGCTCGACCACCGCCACCAGCTCCCGCATCCCAGCCGCGTCGAAGATGAGCCGGGCGCCGGCGGCGCCGAACAGCTCCGGCAGCGGCCGGGTGCCGCCCAGCGCGAGAGCGGCCCGGTAGGAGCGCACCGCCGACTCCTGGTCCCTGAGCGCATTCCGCCAGACCTGCAGCGCTCCCAGCTGGGCGATCCCGTACTCGATGTAGTAGAAGGGCGAGAGGAAGATGTGGAGCTGCTGGTACCAGCGGGCCACCCGCTCGGGTTCCAGCCCCTCCCAGGCAACCTCAGCAGTCTCGAAGCGCCGCCTCAACCGCAGCCAGGCGGCGTCGCGGGCGTCGCGGTCGTCGCCCTCGCCGCTGGTGTAGATCCAGTGCTGGAAGGCGTCCACCGAGGCGCAATGCGGGAAGAAGGCCAGGATCCTCTCCAGCTCGCCCAGCCGCATCCGGCGATGGTCGTCGGCCCCGAAGAAGCCGCCCGCATCGCGCCCCAGGTAGGGCGCCGCCAGCAGCTCCATCGACATCGAGGCCACCTCGGCCATCTCGGAGCCCGGGAAGCGCTGAAAGACGAGGGGCAGCCGCGAGGCTTCGAAGGAGTGGAACGCGTGGCCCGATTCGTGCAGCAGCGTGTTCACGTCGCGGTCGATGCCGACCACGTTCAGGAAGAGAAAGGGCCGCTTCCGGTGGGGGAGGGTGGCGCAGTAGGCGCCCGGGGCCTTGCCCTTGCGGCTCTCCAGATCCAGCAGGCCCTCCCTGGCCATCACCCCGAAGTAGTCGCCGAACTCGGGGCTGACCTGGGCGAAGACCGAGTTCGCCGTGGAGACCAGCTCCGAGGCCGTGGAGAAGGGTCGGACCGGAGGCCGGCCGTCCGGGTCTGCGTCCAGGTCCCAGGGTCGCAGTTCGGCCACGCCGAGCTTGTCCCGCCAGCGCCGGTGGACGCGAGCCAGCGCTGGGAGGAATACCTCCTCCACGGCGGCGTGGAAGCGCTCGCAGTCGGCGGGCCTGTAATCGAAACGGTTCTTCTCCTGGTGCGTGTAGTCGCGGTAGTTCTCGAAGCCGGCGTTGCGGGCGACCTGCTGGCGGAGGGGGTACTGGCGGTCGAAGATGTCGGCCATCCGCGCCCGCTGCTCGATGTACGGCCTGGCCCGGAGCCGGAAGGCCCGCTCCCGAACGGCCCGGTCGGGGCTCTGCAGGAAGGGCAACAGCTGCGGCAGCGTCTTCTCCTCGCCGTCCCACTCGACCGTCATCCCGCCGGTCACCTTTTGGTACTCGGCTCCCAGCTTGGACAGCTCGCCCAGGAGCGGCACGTTCTCCTCCCGGTAGAGCTCGGCCAGGTTGCGAAACCGCTTGACCGTCATCTCGATGCCTTCGCGGACATAGCCGAGCTCGACCAGCCGGCGCGACAGCAGCGCCTGCTGCTCCCTCAGGCGAGGGATGATCTGGCTGGAGAAGCGGAGGTGGGCAGCCTCCTTGGCCGGATCCTGGGTGTCCGTGGTATAGGCGATGCTGGCGAGCGTCGAAGCCTCGAAGACCAGCTCGTCCAGCCGCGACCAGTCGCTGAGCCAGGCCTCGACGCGGCCGTCGCCGGCCAGTGGCCTCGCCACCAGCTCCTGGTAGAAGGGCAGGATGTCCGCCCAGGTGGCTTCCTCGAGCGCCTGGGGAGAGGCGGGCAGCCCGGCGGGCATCAAAGCCGAGAATAGTCGATCCGTGTCCCGCCATCTACGCGTGACCGTCACCGCCGCCGCCTTCATCACGCTGCTTCTGGTGGTCGCGCTGGCCAGCCGCACGCACGTCTTCGGCCAGTCGCCGCCGCTGCCGGCCGGCCTCTCCCGGGTGGTGCTGGACACGCTGCTCTACCTGGCGCTGGCCCTCGACCTGCTGGTGCTGGCCCTGATCGTCTGGGCCTTCACGGCCGAGCGGCAGGGAGAGCTTCCGCCCCTGCCCAGGCGCAGCCTGCTCGCCTACGTGATCTCGCCACTGGCCGTGGCTGCGCTGCTGGGCTCCCTGGTGCTGCTGCGGGCCAGGTTGGCCCGGGGCGGCCTGCCCGGACAGCCCGGGCCAGGGGGTCTCTTGGGCCTGCCCTCGCCGCCTGCCGGGCTGATCCGCGGCGCGGCCGGCGGGCCCGGGGGCTTCGACTGGATCGCGCTCGGCCTGGTCCTGGTGCTTCTCGGTGCTGTCGCTGCCATCGCGTGGTTGCAGCTGAGGTCACCTCGGCGGGCGTTGCGGGCCCGTCCCCGGGCCCAGGAGCAGGCCAAGAGGACCCTCGACCTGGCGCTGCAGGAGCTCGAACGGGAGCCGGACCCGCGCAGGGCGGTGATCGCCGCCTATGCGAGGATGGAGCGCGTGCTGGCCTGGCACGACCTGCCGCGGCGCCACTTCGAGGCGCCGCTGGAGTACCTGGCCCGCGTGCTTGGCTTCCTGGGCGCCGGCGGCTCCGATCTGACGCGGCTGACGGACCTGTTCCAGCGGGCGAAGTTCAGCCGGCACGAGATCACGTCGGGCGACAAGGCGGCTGCCATCGAGTCGCTGAAGGCGGTCCGCGAGCATGTCGCCTGAGGCCCGCCGGGCGGCCACCGTCGCCGGCGCCGCGACGCTGACGCTGGCCGGCGCCGTCGTCCTGCGCAGCCACGACCTCGAGCTGCTGCTGCACCTCTACGCCGTGGCCATGGGCGTGGCCGCCTTCTACTGGCTGGTGGCGGCGACCGCCGGCCGCCACCGGACCCTGACCCCGCCCGGGCTGCGGCTCCCCCGCCGCCGCCCGCGGCCGGAACGGGTGCGGGAGCTGGAGAGGCTGGAGCACGCGACCGAGTTCGCGCTCAGCACCGCCTTCGACGTCCACTACCGGCTGCGTCCCCACCTGCGCCAGGTGGCCCAGGACCGGCTGCTGGCGCGCGGCATCGATCTCGACTCGGACCCCGCCGCCGCGGCGGCGCTGGGCCCCGAGGCCTGGGAGCTGGTCCGGCCCCGGCGGCAGGGTCCCGAGGATCGCGCCGCGCCGGGGACCAACCTGGCCGTCCTGCGCCGCGCGGTCAGGGCGCTGGAGGAGCTGTGAAGCTCGACCAGGTGGGCCAGCACGCCGGCCGCGTGCTGGACGAGGTGGAGAAGGCGGTCGTCGGCAAGCGGCCGCAGCTGGAGCTGGTGCTGATGGGCCTCCTCGCCGACGGCCACATCCTGATCGAGGACTTCCCGGGGCTGGCCAAGACCCTGATCGCGCGCTGCTTCGCGCAGGTCCTCAGCCAGGAGTTCAAGCGCATCCAGTTCACGCCCGACCTGATGCCCTCCGACGTGACCGGCTCCTCGATCTACAGCCAGCGTACGGGCGACTTCGAGTTCCGGCCGGGGCCGATCTTCACCAACCTGCTGCTGGCGGACGAGATCAACCGGGCCCCGGCCAAGACGCAGGCCGCGCTGCTGGAGGCGATGCAGGAGCGCCAGGTGACGATCGAGGGCAGCAGCCACCCGCTGGGCCCCCCGTTCCTGGTGCTGGCGACCCAGAACCCGATCGAGTACGAAGGGACCTATCCGCTGCCGGAGGCGCAGCTGGACCGCTTCCTGCTCCGGATGGGCGTCGGCTATCCCGACCGCGACCAGGAGGTGGACGTGCTCCAGCGCCGCCGGGACCAGCGCTCGGACCAGGTCCGGCTACGGGCGCAGGTCGACCGGGAGACCCTGCTCGAGATGCAGCAGGCGATCGAGGACGTCTACGTCTCGCCCAGCGTGGGCTACTACATGGTCGACCTGGCGGCGGCCACCCGGACCAGCCCCCGCGTGCTGGTGGGCGCCAGCCCGCGCGGCTCGCTCGCGCTGCTGAAGGTGGCGCGCGCCCGGGCGGCGCTGCACGGGCGCGACTACGTCATCCCGGAGGACGTGAAGCAGGTGGCGGTGCCGGCCCTTGCGCACCGCCTCACGCTCAAGCCGGAGCTCTGGGTACAGCGCCTGCGCGCGGAGGAGGTGGTGCGCGACTGCCTGGATTCGGTGCCCACGCCCTCGGCCGAGGAAGCCGCCCCCCTGCGGTGACGCTCTCGGTCTCGCCCAAGCTGGGCGCCTACCTGGGCCTGGCCGGCCTCGGGCTGCTGGGCGGCTTGCTGACCGGCCGCGCCGAGCTGGTGGCGCTGGCCGCGCCCTTCCTGGCCGCCCTCTGGCTGGGCCTGGCGCTGGCGCGCCGGCCGGAGGTGCGCCTGCGCCTGGTCGCCGAGCGCGAGCGGGCTCTGGAGGGCGAGGAGGTGGCGGTCTCCCTGGAGTTGGCGCCCAGCCTGGGCCTGCCGCGGCTCGACGTCGAGCTGGAGCTGCCGCCCGGCCTCGAGCCGGTGCAGCGCCCGAACCTCACCGTGCTCCACCTCTCCGCCGCCCGCACCCTCCGGCTCAGGCTGCGCTGCCGGCGGTGGGGAGTCCACGAGCTGGGGGTGGTGCACCTGCGGGCCGCCGACCGGCTGGGCCTCCTCTTCCACGAGACCGTGCTCGACCGGCGGCTCCCACTGCGGGTCTATCCGCGGCCTGAGCCCTTGCGGGCGCTGCTGAAGCCCCTGGAGACGCAGGCCAGCGCCGGCAACGAGGTCGCCCGCAGCCGGGGCGAGGGGATCGAGTTCGCCGACATCCGGCCCTTCGTGCCCGGCGACCGTGTCCGCCGGGTCAACTGGCGGGTCTCCGCGCGCCGCGGGGAGCTGCACGTCAACGACCTCCATCCCGAGCGCAACGCCGACCTGGTCATCTTCCTGGACAGCTTCACGGAGGTCCGGCGTGGGGACCGCTCCAGCCTGGACCTGGCGGTCCGGGCGGCGGCGGCCCTGGCCGGCCGCTACCTGGAGCGCCGCGACCGGGTGGGGCTGATCGGCTTCGGCGGGACGCTGCGCTGGCTGGAGCCGGCGATGGGGCTGCGCCAGCTCTACCGGATCGTGGACGCGCTGCTGGACACCGAGATCGCGCTCAGCTACGCCTGGAAGGGGATCGAGGTCATCCCCGTGCGCACCCTGCCCCCCAAGGCGCTCGTGGTCGCCCTCTCGCCCCTGCTTGACGAGCGCGCGGTCACCGCCCTGCTCGACCTGCGCGGGCGGGGGTTCGACCTGGCCGTGGTCGAGCTCTCGCCGCTCCCCTTCGTGGAGCCGGGCGGCTCGGAGGTGGAGCAGCTCGCCTACCGGCTCTGGCGGATGGAGCGCGAGGCGCTGCGCCACCGCTACCAGCGGATGGGGGTGCCGGTGGCCGTCTGGGACGAGGGCGCGCCGCTGGTGGCGGCCCTGGAGGAGGTGCGCTCATACAGGCGCTACGCACGGCTCTACCGCGGCTGATCCCGGGCCTGGCGTCGCTGGTGGTCGCGGCCGCGCTGGCAGCCTGGCCGGCGCTGGCGGCGCCGGCGTTCGCCTCGGCCCTTTTCTGGCCGGCCGGCCTGGCGCTCGCCGTGCTGGGCGCCAGCCTCCTGGCGGGACGGCCGCAGGGCCCGGCCTGGGCGCTGGCCCTGCTGGGAGCCATCTATCTGCTCTCGTTGCTCCTGAGGGGAGCGGCGCTCGACGAGTGGGCGCCGCTCTACGCCGCCGGCCTTCTGCTGACGGCGGAGCTGGCCTACCTGTCCTTCGAGCTGGCGCGCCCGGCCCGCTTCGAGGCGGCGTTCCTCGCCCGGCGCCTGGCCTGGTCGGGCTTGCTCGTGCTGGTCGCCCTGGCGCTGGCGGCGGCGGTGATGCTCGTTGCGGCGGTGCCGGTGCCGGGCAGCCTGGGCCTGACGGCGCTCGGGGTGGCCGCCGCGCTGGCGGCCGTTGCGTTGGTAGGCGCCCGGGCGCGGCTCTTCACCTGAGGCCGAGGCCGGCCCAAGGCAGCGGTCCCGAAGACCCATCGCCGACAATCAGCGGCCGTGGCCACCGGCAACCGCACCGCGCTCTGGGGCAGCATCGCCGCCGTCTTCATCACCTGGGTCGGGGTGGGGACGATCATCCCGGTGCTGCCGCTCTTCATCAAGGACCGCGGCGCGACTTACGCGCTGCTGGGCGCGATCGTGGCCGCCAGCCTGGTCGGCCACGTCGTCGGCCAGTATCCGGCCGGGCGGCTCTCGGACCGGCTGGGACGGCGGCCGCTGATGCTGGGCGGGCTGCTCCTGCAGGCCGCCGCCGTCGCCGCCCTGCTGCTGCCCATGCCGGTGGTCCTGCTGATCGGCGTCCGCTTCCTGCACGGGCTGGGCGGCGCCGCTTTCCTGCCCGCCTCGCGGGCCCTGGTGGCCGACCTGGTGCCCCCGGCCCGCCGGGGGACGGCTTACGGCTGGCTCTCCGGCGCCGAGATGTCGGGGCTGGTCTTCGGGCCCGCCCTCGGCGGCCTGCTGGCCCTGCTGGGCCTGGCCGCCGTCTTCGAGGTGACCGCCGGCGCCACGCTCCTGGCGGCCCTTGTGCTGGCCTGGGCGCTTCGCGCCGGCGAGCCGCTGCCGGGGGCTTCCAGGCCGGGTTTCGGCTGGGCCCCGCTGGGCTCCCGGAGGGCGGTCCTGGCGGTGCTGGCGATGGCCGCCCTCACCCTCGGCCCCAACTACTTGCACGGGATGTACGAGGTGGTCTGGAGCCTCTTCATGCGCGGGATCGGCGCCAGCTCCTTCCAGATCGGAGCCTCCTTCTCTTTGTTCGCCTTGCCCTACGTGCTCCTGGTCCCGGCCGCAGGCAGGCTGGCCGACCGCTACGACCGCCGCTGGCTGGCCGCCGCCTCGACGGCCGGCGCGGGCCTGCTGGCGGCCGTCTATCCCTATCTGCCCGGAATCCCCCTGGTGATCGCCTTCTGCGCGCTGGAGGGGGCGGTGGTGGTCTTCGGCATCCCGGCCAAGAACGCCTTCTTGATGGACGCGGTCCCCGCCGACCGCCGGGGCCAGGTCCAGGGGCTGATCGGGGCCGGATCCGGCCTGGCGGCCGCGCTGGCGGCGCTGGTGGCCGGGCCCCAGTTCCAGGTCGCCGTGCCGCTGGCCTTCTTCTTCGCCGCCACGGTAGACCTGGTCCTGGTCTTGGTGGCGCTGCCGCTGCTGGCCGCGGCCGGCGCGGCGGAGAGGGTGCCGGCTTGAACGCTGGAGGCCTGCTGGCGGCGGCCGCCGGTCACGAGACACCGCTGGCGGCCGTCGACCTGGAGGCGATGGAGGCCAACCTGCGGCGGATGGCGCTCCTGGCGGAGGGGGTGGGGGCCCGCCTGCGCCCGCACGCCAAGACGCACAAGAGCGGCTACGTCGCCCAGCGCCAGCTGGCCCACGGCGCCGCCGGCCTGACCATGGCCACGCTCACGGAGGCTGATGTCTTCCTGGCGGCGGGCGTGCGTGACCTGCTGCTGGCGCATCCGCCGGTGGGGGA
>DATGVT010000353.1:0-2429 GCA_035300005.1 Candidatus Acidiferrales bacterium | reverse complement strand
CAGATCTTCTGGGCGACCCGCTCGTTGTCGCCGGTCACGATCGTCACCCGCACGCCAAGCGTGGCCAGGCGGCGCATGGACGCCCCGGCGCCGGCCTTGAGCGGATCCACGAAGCAGAGGAATCCGGCCAGCTCCAGGTCCCGCTCGTCCTGGGGGCCGATGGCCTTGAGCTCCCTGGCCGGGCGGGTCGCCACCGCCACCAGGCGGACGCCGGCGCTGAACTGCGCTTCCGCGACCTGGCTCGCGGTGGGGGGCAGCTTCGGACAGCGGGCCAGGACGGCCTCGGGCGCGCCCTTGGTGACCAGCAGCCGGCCGCCGTCGGGGTCCTCGACCAGGACCGACATCAGCTTGCGGTCGTAGTCGAAGGGCGCCTGCGCCAGGCGCTTGTAGCCCTCCACCCACTCGGCTTGGGCCGAAGGCGCCTCCCAGAGGGCGCGGTCCAGGGGGTTGCCACCCACCACCTTGCCGTCTTCGACCGCGGCCGAGTTGCAGACCAGGCCCAGGCTGAGGACCTTCTGCGAGAGCCGGCCCCGCTCGTCCAGGGCGCCGCTGAAGGTGATCCGGCCCTCGGTCAGGGTGCCCGTCTTGTCGGTGAAGAGCACCTCGATGTTGCCGAGGTCTTCGATGCTGACCAGCCGCTTGACCAGCACCGAGCGGGCCGCCAGCCGCCGGGCGCCGAAGGAGAGGCTGACGGTGACGATGGCGGGCAGCAGCTGGGGTGTGAGCCCGACCGCGATCGCGAGCGAGAAGAGGGCCGCCTCCAGCAGGGGCCTGCCCAGCAGCCAGTTGAAGACGAAGATCGAGATGGTCAGGACCGCGGTCACCCGGACCAGCAGGAAGGAGAAGCGGCGCAGCCCGGCCTGGAAGGCGGTCTCGGCGGGCGCGCGGGCCAGGCTCTGCGCGATCTGGCCGAAGACCGTGCCGGTGCCGGTCCGGACCACGACGCCCCGGCCGGTGCCCGAGCGCACCACCGTGCCCATGAAAGCGCAGGAGGGGAGCTTCAGGGCCGAGGCGCCGGCGGGGACCGCCTCGGCCGTCTTGGCGGCGGTCATCGACTCCCCGGTCAGCACCGCCTCGTCGCACTCCGCGGCCTGGCTCTCCAGCAGCCGGAGGTCGGCCGGCACCACGTCGCCCACGTCCAGCAGCACCACGTCGCCGGGGACCAGCTCGGTGACGTCGACCGAGGTCAGGTGGCCTCCGCGCAGCGCCACCGCCCGGTGCCGGATGCGAGCGTGCAGCTGCTCGACCGCCCGCTCGGACTGGTACTCGTTGAAGAAGCCCAGCCCGACGCTGAGGGAGAGGATGGCCAGGATGATCAGGGAGTCGGTGCGCTCGCCGACGTAGAAGGAGGTCAGCGCGGCCGCCACCAGCAGGATCAGAAGGGGGTTCTTGAGCTGCCGGCCGAGCACCTGCAGGAGACCCGCGCTGTGGCTGCGGATGGCGTTGGGCCCGAACTCGGCCAGGCGGCGGGCCGCCTCCTCCGGCGAGAGGCCGGTGGTGGTGCTGTGGAGCTTCTGCAGGACGTCGGCGGCGTCCAGCGTGCCGGCCTCTTTCAGCTCCAGAGCGGGTCCTTCGTTCAAGTCGGCTCGAGGTAGCCGCCAGCGACCTTCCGGCTGAAGTCCCCGCTCACCGGCACGCCCAGCCGCTCCAGGAACTCTGCCATCTGCTTCTCAGAAAACCGGAACGTGGGCACGGTGATGCCCACCCTGCCGTCCGCGGCCAGAAACAGGTAGGCCGGCATCCAGGTCGAGGCGCGGCTTCGCATGAGCGTCTGGCCGCGGAAGACCCGGACCAACTCTGAGCGCGGCATCCGCTGGCGGCTGATGGGAGAGAGGCAGCTGACCTCGAGCGGGCCTGCGGTCAGCACCGGGGGCTGCAGCAGGAACCAGAGCAGCAGGCCGTCGGCGACGCCGAAGGCGAGCATCACGGGGCCGAGGATCACCCAGGGACCAGGCTGGGTGGTGCCCAGGTACAAGAACACGGCCCCGCTGACCAGAAAGATCAGGGCGCTGACGACGGCCATCAGCCTGGTCGTGCGAACCACAGTTGGGCTGGGCCGGACCTGGAGGCTGCCGTCGGGAAGGTCGACGATTGCCGGAGTCTAAGGCGACCAGATCTCCGCGGAAGCCAGGTAGGAGCCGCGCTTGTCGGGTCCGGCGCCGCCCGTGACCAGGACCAGGCCGTTGGCCAGCGCGGTCGCCGTGTGCAGCCAGCGCGGCGCCGACAGGCTGCCGGCGCTCAGCCAGGAGTTGGTGGCGGGGTCGTAGAGGTCAGCCCCGGCGACCAGATCGTTGCCGAGCTCGCCGCCGACGACCAGCACCCGGCCGCCCGCCGCCAGCGAAGCCCGCTCGTTGCCGCTGGTGATGGTCGGGCGCGGCCGCGGCTTGGGGCTGGGATCGGTCGGGGTCCAGATGTTCTGGACGGGGTCG
>DATGVT010000352.1:0-2441 GCA_035300005.1 Candidatus Acidiferrales bacterium | reverse complement strand
CCCACGCCCGGCGCGACCATGGTGGCGCACATGCAGAACCCTATCCCGCCGGCGCACGAGTCGAACCCGAGCCTGCAGCCGGGCGTCGCCCAGGTCCTGGACAAGGCCCTGGCCAAGGCGCCCGACGAGCGCTACCAGAGCGCGGCTGAATTCGTGACCTCCCTGGCGGCGGCCGGCCTGCCCAGTGCGGCCTAGGATTACAGGCACCCGACCTGACGCGGGACGGCTACCCTTCGGTCGCCTCCTTCACTGATGGGGGCGCTATCAGAACTTATCCATCTGAGGCCAGCAGGAAGGGGCCGGTCAGAACGTTAGACAATTGACGCGCCTTCACGGCCTCGAGGCCGGCGTGGATGTTTGGGGGGTACATGTCGAGAACCGCCCCGGGGCTTGCCCGGCATCTCCTCACCCTGAGCCTGGTGGCCACCGCCTACTGGCTGGCGGCCCGGCTGAGCCTGAACCTGGCCCTGGTGCACGGGCAGGTGACGCCGATCTGGCCCCCGACCGGGATCGCGCTGGTGGCGGTACTGGTCATCGGCCGCCGGGTCTGGCCGGCCATCACGATCGGCGCGCTGGCGGTCAACCTCCCGATCGGTCCCACCCCCGCGGCGGCGCTCGTCATCGCGGCCGGCAACACCCTGGCTCCGATGGTGTCGGCCGAGCTCCTCAGACGGGCGGACTTCCGTTTCGAGCTGGCGCGGTTCCGGGACGCGATCGCTCTGGTCGTGCTGGGAGCGCTGACCGGCATGGCGATCAGCGCCACCCTGGGCAGCGGAGTTCTGGTCCTCTCGGGGGCCATCCCGCCGAGCTTCTTCTGGGCCACCTGGGCGGTCTGGTGGACGGGGGACGCGATGGGTGTGCTGCTGGTGGCACCGTTCCTGCTGAGCCTGCTGGCGCGTCCACGCTGGCGGTCCTTAACGTGGTGGCGCTCGGCCGAGCTGGCCGGCCTCCTGGCGGGCACCGCGATCGTGACCTACCTGGTGTTCCAGAGTGCCCTGCGCCTGGAATACCTGGCCTTCCCTTTCATCCTGATGGCAGCCTGGCGGTTCCGCCTGCAAGGCGCCGCGCCAGCCGCCCTGATCGCGTCCGGCGTCGCCGTCTGGGCGGCGAGCAAGGGGATCGGCGCCTTCGCCGGCGAGTCGCTGTTCCAGAGGATGCTCAGCCTCCAGGCCTTCAACGTCACCCTGGCGCTCGCGTCCTTCGTGCTGGCCATCTTCGTGGAGGCCCGGGAGAGGAAGGAGGAGATGTCACGCCTTTACGCGGCGGAGCGCCTCGCCGGCGAGGCCAAGAGCTCCTTTCTGAATCTGGCCGCCCACGAGCTGAGGACCCCGCTCACGGTGTTGAGCGGATACCTGTCGATGCTGTACGACGGGTCGCTGGGGTCGGCCCCGCGCGGCTGGCACGAGCCGCTCGAGATCCTTCTGGCCCAGGCCGCCGAGCTGAACAAGATCGTGGACGACCTCCTCGAGGCATCCCGGATCGAGGCCAATGCCATACCGCCCAAGCGGGCGCAGGTGGACCTGCGAGGCGTCATCCGGGAGGCGGTGAGGCGCGCAGGGCCGCGGGCGGATCTGCTGAGGGCGAAGATCGTCACCCGCGTGGGTCCCCGCCCCATCCTCCTGGAGGCGGATGCCGACCAGCTGGGCCGCATCCTCGACAACCTGATCGCCAACGGGCTCGTCTACAGCGTCCGCCGGCCACGGCTGTCGATCAGCGCCACCGCCGAGCCCCGGCAGGCGACGGTTCGGGTCGGGGACAACGGCGTGGGAATTGCGGAGAGCGACCGGGAGCGGGTCTTCGAGCGCTTCCAGCGGGGCGGCGACCCCAGGTTCCACAAGGTCCCGGGGACCGGCCTCGGCCTCTACATCGGCCGCCGTCTGGCCGAGGAGCATGGCGGGGGCCTGGTGATCGAGAGCAGCCGGCCGGACCAAGGCACGGTCTTTGCGCTCACTCTGCCCATCGCCCCGCAGCCGCGATCAAATGGCGGCGGCAGGGTCCGAATTCTGGAGTCCGCGCCTGCCTGAGGCCGACGGCGGTAACGGGTAACGTTCCTTTCATGCCCGCCGCCGAAGTCATCGTGGCCGGGGCCGGCCCGGCCGGCCTGGCCGCCGCCGCCGAAGCGCACCGCCGCGGCCTGCTGGTCGAGGTCCTGGAGGCGGCTCCCTCGGTCGGCGCCAGCTGGCGCCAGCACTACGACCGGCTTCACCTGCACACCACCCGCCGGCTCTCCAGCCTGCCCGGCCGCCCGATCCCGAACCGGATGGGCCGCTGGGTCGGGCGTGACGACTTCATCGTCTATCTGAACGATTACGCCCGCCAGGCCGGCCTCGATATCAGCTTCGGGACCCGTGTCGAGCGCATCGAACGGAGTCCGGCAGGCTGGTGCCTCCAGACCAGCCAAGGGCTCCTGGAGACTCCTCAGGTGGTGGTCGCGACCGGCT
>DATGVT010000351.1:0-4934 GCA_035300005.1 Candidatus Acidiferrales bacterium | reverse complement strand
CTCTTCCCGCTGCTCTCCCGGTGGTGGCGCGTGGACCCCGCCCGCTTCCAGGTCGTCTACCAGCGGGGGACCGAGGCGCTGGTCGCCTACGCCCTCCCCTTCCCCATCCTGCTCGCCTTTACCGCCGGCCCCATGGTGGCGGTCGTCTACGCGCCCAGCTTCGCGCCTTCGGCCCTGCCGCTGGCCCTGCTGGCCGTGTCCATGGTCCTCATGGTCTTCAGCGCCTGGCAGAGCCTCGTGCTGCTGGTGGGCGGGCTGCAGCGGGTAGCCCTGGCCTACAACCTGGCCAGCCTGGCGGTGAACGCCGTGCTGAACGTGGTCCTGATCCTGCGCTTCGGCTACCTCGGCGCCTCGGCGGCCGCGGTGGCCTCGAGCGTATTCATGGCCGCGCTCTCGGTGGCGGCCCCGGCCCGGCTGATGGGGGTCTGGCCCGACCCCCGCCGCCTGCTTCGGGTCCTGGCGGCCGGCGCCCTGCTGGCGGCGTCGGTCGCGCTGCTCCTCTGGCTCGGCCTGCCCTGGCCGGCCGCCCTGGCGGCGGCCGCCGTCCTCTACCCGGCCTGGCTGCTGGCCTGCCGGGTCGCCACCCCGGCCGAGCTCCGCATCTTCCTGCCGGCTCGGGTCCAGGACGCCGCCGGCGCGGTGGGGGCGGGCTGATGGCGGCGACCACGGGGATGACCGCCCAGCGCCGCAACCAGGCCCTGGTCGCCGGCGGGCTCACGATCGCCGCCGGGCTGGCCGCCGCCCCCCTTGCGAACCTGGGGATGAAGGGGCTGGCGGTGGTGGTCGCCGCCGCCGTGATCGTGGCCGGGCTGTTCGCCTTCCGCGACCGCGCGCTCTGGCTGATGTTCCTGACCGTCGCCGGCCTCCAGTTCATGCTTCACAAGACCTTCGGGCCGATCGACGGCGCCATCTCCAGCGGCGCCCCGGCGCTCTACGTGACCAGCCTGGACCTCTTCGTCGTGCTCCTCTACGCGCACTGGTGGTGGGAAGGCGGGTTGGTCCGCGACGTCCGCCGGGCCTACCGGCCGCTCCTGCTGCTGCCCCTGCTCCCGATCGCGGGCTCGCTCCTCAGCCTGCCCGCGGCCGAGAACGTGGGCGACGCCTTCGCCGAGATTCTGCGGATGGCCTGGATGGCCGCGCTCTTCCTCTACCTGGCGGTCCGGGTCACCACCCGCCGGGACGTGATCGCGGTGCTGGCGGGGCTGGCGGCGGTCGCCCTGGTGCAGGGCGTGATCGTCGTCCTGCAGTGGCTGACCCACGGGCACCTCGGGCTCAGCTTCCTGGGCGAGGATCCCGGGCTCTACGTCCGCAACCTGAACGAGGGCGTGCTCCGCCGCCCGGCCGGGACCGCCATCCACCCCGACATCCTGGCCGCGCTGACCGGCCCCATCGGCCTGGTGGCGCTGGCGTTGGCGCTGAACCTCAAGGACACCCGGGCCAGGCTGGCCTGCCTGGCGGTGGCCGCCGCGGCCTTCGTGCCGCTGGTCCTCTCGGAGACCCGAGGTGCCATCGCCGCCACCGGGATCGCGGGCCTGCTCCTGGTCGGCATCGCGCTGGCCGCGGGGCGGCTGCGCTGGAGCTTCGTGCTGGTCCCCCTCCCCTTCCTCGGCCTGGCCGTCTGGTACTTCTGGCCGCTGATCCAGCGGAAGGTGATCGACAACTTCCAGACCACCCAGTTCCAGCAGGAGATCACCGCCCGCCTGCAGCTGAACGACGTGGCCTTCCGGATGGTGCACGAGCACCCCATCGCCGGAGTCGGCCTGAACAACTTCATGGCGGTCTTCGAGCAGTACAACCCCTACGGGGTGCTCTACCCCGGCTATCCTGCCCACGACCTCTACCTGATCGTCTTCGCCGAGACCGGCGCCCTGGGCCTGCTCGCCCTGCTCGCGGTCCTGGCCGGGGTGCTCCTGCTCGGCCTCAGGCTGGCCCGCGCCGGGGACCGGCTGCTCTCCGGCCTCGGGCTGGGCGTGGCGGCCATGGTCCTCTTCTACCTGCTGGAGGAGCTCTTCAGCTTCTCGCTCCGGGCCGACGGGCCGCTGGCGCTCTTCTGGATGCTGGGCGGCCTGGCCGCGGGCTGCGCGCAGACGCTCCCCCACCGCGTGAGCAATGCCCCGGAGGCTCCCCGCCGTGCGAACTAGGCTCGCCGCCTGGGTGGTGGCGGCCGCCCTGGGCCTGGTCGGCACGCCCGGGCTGGCCGGACCCGCGCTGGCGGCGACCGGCAGCCCGAACGCGGCCGAGCGGATCGTCTTCGCCGCCTTCACCCGGGGGGCGGACGGCAAGCCGGTCGGGAGCCAGGCCCTCTACACGGCGGCCGGCGACGGCTCCGGCCTCAGCCGGATCAGCCCCGACGACGGGCTCTTCTACGACTGGCCGGTCTGGGCCATGAACGGCAACGCGCTGGTCTTCTCGGCTGGGCGCTCAGACTCCGTCGAACAGCGGATCTACCTGGCCGCGCCCGACGGGAGCGGGCGCCGCCCGCTGGTCAACGCCCCCTGGCAGAGCGCCCAGCCCAAGATCTCGCCCGACGGCCGGACGCTGCTCTTCTCCTCGCAATGGAGCGAGTACCCCAAGGTCGGCGTCTACCGCGCCGACCTGGCCACCCTGCTGGTCCAGAACCTGAGCGCCGAGTCCTTCGGCGCCGGGCTCGACGGCGACCCGCGCTTCTCCGCCGACGGCCGGCAGGTCGTCTTCGCCAGCTCCTTCACCGCCGCCGGCCCCGCTGGCGGCCCCTCCAACACCCAGATCTACCTGATGAACGCCGACGGCACCGGCCGGGTCCGCCTGACGCACGACGCGTTCTTCGACACCGACCCGGCGCTCTCGCCCGACGGGCGCTTCGTCGCCTACTCGAGCTACCAGGGCCCCGACCAGCCGGTGCCCGGCAAGCCCAACAACGGCTTCGTTTTCCCGGTCGCGGACTGGCACCTGATGGTGCTCGACCTGAGCACCGGCGCCACCCGCTCCCTGACCGGGGGCAAGGACTGCACCAGGGTCGATCCCACCCGGCCCTGCCGGCCCGACGAGGGTCCGGCCTGGGTGCCGGTCTGGTCGCCCGACGGCAGCCGGATCGGCTACCAGTCGATCGTCAGCCCGGTGGTCTCGGGCATCTACGTGACGGACTTCGACGCCGCCGCGGGGTCCGCGAAGCCGATCCTGGAGGGCAGCCGGTTCGCGATCGGGTACTGGGACTGGACGCGGCCGGCGAACCCGCCGGCGGGCGCGCTGGACCGGATCGGCAGGGCCATGCCGAGCGACCGCCTGCTCTTCGGCGGTTCTGTCTTCGACTCTGGCCGGATCCCACCGCCCAGCATCTTCAGGAGCGGCCCCGACCGCTGGAACCCTGACCGTATCGAGCTGGAGGACGGCTCGCTGGCGCCCACCTTCGCGCGCTGGTTCCCCGACCGCCGCCACATCATCTTCACCGCCCGCGTGCCCTACGACGGCAACCAGCCCGCCTACGGCCCGGAGCCGCCGGCCGGGCAGCACCGGCGCGAGCATTTCACCCTCGACGAGCTCAACAACGTCTTCGTCGCGCCTCCCCAGCCGCCCCAGGTGGCCGAGCAGCAGGTGTTCATGATGGACTCCGACGGGAGCCACGTCCGCCAGCTGTCGACGCCCTGGACCGAGGACTACATGGACGCCATCCGGGGGGGCGACGCGCGCGGGAACGCGGAGCCGGACGTCTCGCCGGACGGCCGCTACGTGATCTTCACCAACGTCTCCACGCTGCGCTACGAGAGCTTCATCCTGCGGCTCGACCTGCGCACGGGCGAGGTCGCCAACCTGACCAACGTCACCGCCGGAGCCACGCCGACGGCGGACTCCCAGGCCCGCTGGTCCCCCGACGGCCGGCACATCGCGTTCGCCTCGGTGGTCGGTGGCGACGCGCGGATCTACGTGATGGACGCGGACGGCCAGAACGTCCAGCTGCTGACCGACGACGACTGGTACAGCGCGTTTCCGACCTGGTCCCCCGACGGCAGCGCGCTCGCGTTCTCGAGCTACCGCGGGGGCGGCCTGCCCCAGGTCGAGACCGACAGCCTGGAGCGCGAACTGGTCGCCGGCCAGCTCCGGCTGGACAGCTGGTACCTGGTCCGGATGGACGTCGCCAGCCGGGCCCAGACCGTCCTCACCCGGGCCGAAGACTCACCGCCGCTGCGGCCGGTGTGGTCGCCCGACGGCTCCTCGATCGCCTACATCACGATCGGGCGGACGCTGGCGCCCGACATCTATGTCGTCCCGGCCGGCGGCGGCCGGGCCCGGCCCCTCCAGCTGACCATCCTGAGCAAGGAGGAATACGTTGACTGGCGCTAGCCAGGCCCCCGAGCTGGAGGCGGTGGTGGTGACCTGGAACACGCGCGAGCTAATGGCCGAGTGCCTGCGCAGCCTCTTCGCGAACCCTCCAGGCCGCAGCTTCCAGGTCACCGTGGTGGACAACGGCTCCGCCGACGGCGAGTCCGAGCTGGTGCGCCGGGACTGGCCGCAGGTCCGGCTGATCCGGAACCAGGTCAACGAGGGCTTCACGCGCGCCAACAACCGGGCCATCCGGCAGAGCCGGGCCCGCTACCTGCTCCTGATCAACGCCGACGCCATGGTGACCCCCGGCTGCCTGGACGGGCTGCTCGGGTGCCTGGACGCCGATCCGCGGGCGGCGGTGGCCGGCCCCCGGCTGGCCTACGCGGACGGCGCCTTCCAGCGCTGGACGGCGGGCCGCGAGCCCGGCCTGGGCCCGGCCCTCGTGCATCACCTAGCGCTGGACCGGCTGCTGCCCGGCCTCGCCCGCCGGGGCCTCTACCTGGGCCGAGACCTGAAGGAGGCCGTCCAGGTGGACTGGGTCTCCAGCGCCTGCCTGCTGGTCCGGCGTTCGGCCCTGGATGAGATCGGGCTGCTGGACGAGCGGATCTTCACCTACATGGACGACGTCGACGCCT
>DATGVT010000350.1:0-6016 GCA_035300005.1 Candidatus Acidiferrales bacterium | reverse complement strand
TCCGGCAGCGTGCTTCGCATCTCGTCATTCGATGTCTCGATAAGCTCCTGCATCGCGCCCAGGGTTCCCCGCAGCCGCCACAGCACGGCCGCCAGGACGAACGCCACCACCAGGGCGGCGACCCCGAACGCGAGGTACATGAACCCCTGCACGCTGAATACCCCCCATCTACCGTCGGCGAAACCTACTTGGGCTTAGGGAATCGTAAGGGGACGGGCGCGGTGGATCGACGAGGTATGCGGCGGGCAGGCGCGGCGAGCGCTAGGAACGGGTGGCCCTAGGAGGAGCGCATCGGCGATGCGTGACGACGACGGGCCGGGACCCGTGACACCGCGATCGCCCCGAATGCGCGACGCAGAGCCGGCGATCTATCGAGCCCGTCCCCTAGGCACGAACCTGGCCAAAGGCTGGAGCAGGAGGGCGAAGAGGATGGCGGGCAGCAGGTTGGCCTGCCCGAGGCGCAGGGAAGGCAGTCCGAGGACGTCCCAGAGCTGGCCCAGGCCGACCCCGATCGCGGTCAGCAGCAGCACCGGCAGGTAGGCGCGGCGGCGGTAGGGCAGCAGCGCATAGAAGAGCTGCGAAAGCGCCAGCACTAGCAGCAGCGCGACGATCAGCCCGGGCGGGATGGAGCTCATCCGCGGGAGCGCCTCACTTCGCGTCCCCTCCCTACCCCTCCCCAGAGGGGAGGGTCAAACGGGCTTGCGGCGCGGGCTGAGCCTGATGCCCAGCTCGTCGAGCTGGGCCGAATCCACCTCGCTGGGGGCGTCCAGCATCAGGTCCTGGTGGCTATGCGTCTTGGGGAAGGCGATCACGTCCCGGATGCTCTCGGTCCCCGCCAACAGCATCACCAGGCGGTCGATGCCCTGGGCGATCCCACCATGCGGCGGGACCCCGTACTCGAAGGCGTCGAGCAGGAAGCCGAACCGCTCCCGAACCCGGTCCGGGCCGAGGCCGAGGATCGAGAAGACCCGCTCCTGCAGGGCCCGGTCGTGGATGCGGACGCTGCCGCCGCCCAGCTCGTACCCGTTGCAGACCATGTCGTAGGCATGGGCGCGCACGTCGTAGGGCCGCTCCTCGATGAACCCCAGGTCGGCCTCCATCGGCCGCGTGAAGGGATGGTGGCCGGAGGTCAGCCTGCCCTCGTCGTCCTCCTCGAACAGGTACATGGGATAGAGCCAGAGGAACCTCCACTCCCCCTCGCGGACCAGGCCCCGCCGTCGGGCCACCTCCTGGCGGATCAGGCCCAGCACGGTCTCCGCCCGCCGGCGGCGGTCGGCGACCAGCAGGACCAGGTCGCCGGGACCGGCACCGGTGGCCGCCCGGACGCCGGCCAGCTCGCCCTCGCTGAGGAACTTGTCCAGCGGTCCCGGCACCCAGGCCAGGCCCTTCCCGCCGGCGCCCTGCGCGACCACCACCAGCTCGTCCAGCTCGCGCCGATGCATCTCGCGCCCGCCCGGCACCGCGAACCCGCGGACTACGCCGCCCTCGGCGTCCAGGGCCGCCCGGAAGACTCGGGCCTGGGTCCCGGCCAGAGCCTGGCCCACATCCGCGATCTCCAGCTCGTAGCGGAGGTCCGGCTTGTCGCTGCCGTAGCGCAGCAGCGACTCCTGCATGTCGAGGCGCGGAAACGGCGTCTCGATCTCGACCCCCAACGTCTCCTTCCAGATGCGCGCGTAGAGGCCCTCGATCAGCGCGAACACGTCGTCTTCGTCGCAGAAGGACATCTCGAGGTCGAGCTGCGTGAACTCCAGCGCCCGGTCGGCGCGCAGGTCCTCGTCCCGCAGGCAGCGGGCGATCTGGTAATAGCGGCCCAGCCCGCTCACCATCAGGAGCTGCTTCAGGATCTGCGGGGACTGGGGGAGGGCGAAGAACCTGCCGGCGTGCAGTCGCGAGGGAACGATGAAGTCGCGGGCGCCCTCAGGGGTGCTCTTGATCAGGAAGGGCGTCTCCACCTCCACGAACTCACCCTCGTCCATGTAGTCGTGGATGATCTTGTTGACGCGATGACGCAGCAGGAGGATCTGCTGCATGCGGGGGCGGCGCAGGTCCAGGTAGCGGTACTTGAGCCGCAGCTGCTCGTCCGCCTCATCTTCATCCTCGATCGGGAAGGGTGGGGTCTTGCTGGCGGACAGGACCTCGAGGTCGCCGGCGAAGACCTCCACCTCGCCGGTCGGCAGCTTCGGGTTGGCCGAGCCCGGGGGGCGCTTCTCGACGCGTCCTTTGACGCGGACAACGAATTCCGCCCGCAGCTCTGACGCAGCCGCGTGCGCGTCATGGGCGAGCTCGGGGTTGAAGACCACCTGCACCGGGCCCCAGCGGTCGCGGAGGTCGATGAAGATCAGCCCGCCGTGGTCGCGGCGGCGCGCCACCCAGCCGTAGAGCTCCACCTCCCGGCCGGCGTCGGCCGCGCGCAGGGACCCGCAGTGGGGCGCGCGGAAGCCGCTCACGACGAGATCAGCCGCTCCGGCAGGTCAGCCCAGGCCACCTCGGCCTGCTCGCCGCTAGTCATCTCGCGGAGCTGGACGACCTTGCGCGCACCCTCCTCGCGGTTGAAGATGGCCACCCAGCGAGCGCCCGCCTTGGCCGCCGCCCGCATCTTGGCGCGCAGGCTGCGCTCGGAGTAGTCGACCGCGGTCGCCACCGCCTCCCGGCAGCTGCGGGCGACCTGGGCCGCGGCCACCGAGAGGCCGGGCTCGGCCGGCAGCACCAGCAGGCCCGCGGCGGGGGCGGGGACCACCTCCTCCCCCTCCCTCTTCATCATGCTGAGGACGCGCTCGAGGCCGGCGGCGAAGCCCACCGCGGGCGTGTCCGGCCAGTTGAGCGCGCTGGCCAGGCCGTCGTAGCGGCCGCCGCCGACCAGGGAGTTCTGGGCACCTCCCAGCGCCTCGTGCTGGAACTCGAAAACCGTGCGCGTGTAGTAGTCCAGCCCCCGCACCAGGAAGGGGTTGAGCTGGTACTCGATGCCGGCCGCATCCAGCAGCCCGCGCACCTCCGAGAACGCCTCCTGGCACGGCTCGCAGAGGTGGTCGGTGACCCGCGGGGCCCGGGCCTTGAAGGGCTGGCACCGCTCCTCCTTGCAGTCCAGCAGGCGCAGCGGGTTGGTCTCCAGCCGGCGCTGGCAGTCAGGGTGGAGCTTCTCCTTGTGCGGCCGGTAGTAGTCCTGCAGCAGCCTCAGGTAGGCCGGGCGGCAGCGGGAGTCGCCGATGCTGTTGAGCTCCAGGCGGACGTCGCGCAGGCCGAGCGCGTTCAGCCAGCCGGCGGCCAGCTCGATGATCTCGGCGTCCAGCGCCGGCGAGGGGTCGCCGATCGCCTCCACGTCCAGCTGGTGAAACTGGCGGTAGCGCCCGGCCTGGGGCCGGTCGTAGCGGAACATCGGCCCCAGCAGGTAGAGGCGCGCCGGCTGCGGTCCCGCCTGCAGGCCGCCCTCGAAGTAGGCTCGCACCACCCCGGCGGTGGCCTCCGGCCGCAGGGCCAGCCAGCGCCCGCCCCGATCCTGGAATCGGTAGATCTCCTTCGCCACCACGTCGGTGTCCTCGCCCATGCGCTCCACCAGCTCGGCCGGCTCGATGATGGGGACCTCGATCTCCTGGTAGCCGAACGAGCGCGCCACCCGCGCGGCGGCCTGCTCCACCTGGGCCCAGGCCGCGCGCTCGCCGGGCAGGACGTCCCGGACGCCACGGGCGGCACGGATCGGCTGGGAAGGGGGCATGAAAGGCGATTGTAAAGAGCCCGCGCTAACATCTCGGCGCGATGACCCTCACCCTCATCCAGCTGGTCGCGGTGATCCTGGCCGCGCTGGCGCTGCTGGTGGGGATCTGGATGCTGGTGGTGGCCAAGAAGCCGTGGGGCCGGAGGGACGTGGACTCCACGCCGCCGCCCCGCGTGCGGCTGCTGGGCCTGAGCTACATCCTGGTCTTCGGCTCGGCCATGATCCAGGTCGTGACCCAACCCTCGGGGGAGGGCGCCCTGGCCCTGGGCGGGCTGATGGTGATGGGCGGCGTGATCGTGCTGGCGGTGGTGTTCCTGGCGGGCCGGACGGCCCGCGCTTAGAGAAAGGGGTTGGTGGCCCGCTCCCGGCCGATGGTGGTCGGCGGCCCATGCCCCGAAAAGACCCGCATGTCGTCCGGCAGGCTCATCAGCTTGGCCCGGATCCCATCGAGCAGGGCCCGCCCGTCCGAGTTGTGGAAGTCCGAGCGTCCGATCGAGCCCGCGAAGAGCGCGTCGCCCGTGAAGAGGGCGTCGCCGATCTTCAGCGTGACCCCGCCCGGACTGTGCCCGGGGGTGTGCAGGACCTCGAACTCCAGCGAGCCGGCCCGGTAGGGCTCTCCCTCGCGCAGGGCAACCACCTCGGGGACACGCGGCTGCTCGACTGGAAACTGGCGCCGCAGGGGCCTGCCCTCGGCCACCACCTCCCGCTCCGCCTCGTGCACGGCGACGGGCACGCCTGGAAACGCTTCCAGCAGGCGGGGCAGGCCCGCGATGTGGTCGACGTCCGTGTGGGTGAGCAGGATCGCCCGCACCCTCGCCCCGCGGCGGCCGGCCAGATCGACCATCTGCTCGGGCTCCAGGTTGGCGTCGATGACGGCCGCGTCCTGGGTCTCCTCGTCCTGGACCAGGTACGAGTTGGTGCCGAACTGGCGGTCGGCGGTGGCCTCGACGTGCAGCCTCAACGACGAGTCAGGAGGCTTCCCGCGCGACGGTGTGCACGTCGCGAACCGACTCCAGCTTCTCCATCAGGCGGGAGAGCTGGGCCAGCGAGTCGATCTCCACGGTGGCCGAGACCACGGCCGTCTTGTCGTCGTAGACGTGGACCTGGACCGCGGACATGTTGATGCGGTTCTCGGCGACCACGGTCGCGATGTCCCGCAGCAGGCCGGTGCGGTCCCAGGCCTCGATCTTGATCGCGACCGGATACAGGTGGGTGGCCTCGCTGTCCCAGTCCACCGGCACCACCCGGGCCTGGTCGGGGGCGTTGACCGCGTTCACGCAGTCGGCCCGGTGCACCGTCACACCCCGGCCGCGGGTCGTGTAGCCGGTGATGGCGTCCCCCGGGACCGGCTGGCAGCAGGGCGCGATCTTGGTCATGATCCCCCGCTCCCCGCGGACCAGGATCCGGGGCGACGGCTTGCCCTGCGGGATCAACGGGATCTGCCGCAGCTCGTCGCCGTCCTCGCCCCGGCTGAGCGCCATCCGCATCACGACCGTGTGCGGCGAGAGGTCGCCGTAGCCGAGGGCGGCCAGGAAGTCGTCCGTGCTCGCGTACTTGTAGGTGCGAGAGATCTCCTCCAGCTTCCCTTCCGGCAGCTGGGGCAGCGTCAGCCGGTGCATGCGGTGCAGCTCCTTCTCCAGGAAGTCGCGGCCTTTGGCCACGTTCTCCTCTCGCCGCTGGCTCTTGAACCACTTGCGAATCCGCTCCTTGGCCGAGGCGCTCTTGACGAAGCCGAGCCAGTCCCGGCTGGGGCCGTGCGGGCCCTTGGTGGTCAGGATCTCCACGATCTCCCCGTTCTGCAGCCCGTAGTCCAGCGGCGTCATCCGGCCGTTGACCTTGGCTCCGATGCAGCGATGGCCGACCTCGGTGTGGATGCGGTAGGCGAAGTCGACCGGGGTCGAGCCGGCGGGCAGGTTGAGCACGTCGCCGCGGGGCGTGAAGACGAAGACCTCGTCCTGGAAGAGGTCCACCTTTACCGCATCCACGAAGGACTCGGCGTCTACCACCTCCTTCTGCCACTCCATCAGGAGGCGCAGCCAGGACAGCTTCTGGTCGAAGTGCGGGTCCTGCTCGCCCTCCTTGTAGGTCCAGTGCGCGGCCACCCCGTACTCGGCCACCCGGTGCATGTCACGGGTGCGGATCTGGATCTCGATCGGCTCCCCGCCGTGCGAGATGACGGTCGTGTGGAGCGACTGGTAGCCGTTGGACTTGGGCATCGCGATGTAGTCCTTGAAGCGGCCTGGTACCGGCTTCCAGAGCGAGTGGATTACTCCAAGCACGCCGTAGCAGTCCTTGATGGTTTCCACT
>DATGVT010000349.1:0-17697 GCA_035300005.1 Candidatus Acidiferrales bacterium | reverse complement strand
AGATCGGCAACCCGCCACCCGGGACCGAGGAGGGAATCCGGCTCGCGGTCAAGGATCTGATCAACTTCAACAAGTCGGTCAGCGGCTTAACAGTCTTCATCGGGCCGAGCTGACCATCTGGGGCCGGGCCCCGAGCTCGGGGCCTGGCCCGTCCGCTCCCCTCAGCCGCGGGCCTTGGACCCGTCAGGGACCTGGCCCCGTAGCCGGTCTTCGGCTCCTAGGAAGCAGCCCCGGCTGGCGGCCTCCGACTCCAGGTCGCAAGCTGGATAGGACCGCCGGGACGAAGGCGAGCAATTGCTGCAAATTGAACAAAATTGAAGTTTGGCTGGGGAGGTAGGATTCGAACCTACGATCTTCTGATCCAGAGTCAGACGCCTTACCAGCTTGGCCACTCCCCAGCGCCGGCGGGCGGGCCAATATTCTACCGGCGGCTTCCGACGGCACCTTTTCCACAGCATCTCCCCAAGCGGGGGATAAGCGGTGATCAGTAGCCTGCCAACACAATGACATCCATGACTCTCTCTCCCGAGCAGTTCCTCACCGTCACCCGGGCCTTCCGGCCGCTGCCGACCGCTGACGGCGGGCTGGTCTTCGGCTCCGACCTGGCAGGCCATCCACAGGTCTACCGACTGCCGAGGCCGGGCCGCTGGCCGGAGCGCCTGGCGCCCAGCGGCGACCGCGTCCACGCCCTGGCGGAGGTCGAGGGCGGGCTGCTGCTGCGCCACGACCAGGGTGGCAACGAGACCTGGCAGCTGAGCCTGCTGGCCGCCGATGGCGGGCTGCGGCGCCTGACCCAGGACGCGAAGGCCATCCACCAGTCGGTGACGCCGGCGCCAGACCGGGAGCGGGTGGGCCTGGGCCGCAATCCCGGCGGCCAGGTCGACTTCCATCTCTCGGTGCTGGACCTGGAGGCCGGCCGCCTGGAGGACTGGCTGCGGAGAGACGGCTTCTGGCTCTGGGCCGGCTGGCGCCCGGACGGAAAGCAGGCGACCTGCGTGCGCATGCTCAGCCCGACCCGCCTGGAGGGCTACCTGCTCGACCCCGACGGAACCCTCACGCCGGTCCTCCCCGCTGCCCGGCGCGCCATCCCCCGCTGGGCGCCCGACGGCCGCCTTTACGCGGAGACCGACTTCGAGTCGGAGTTCGTCGGCCTGGCCGAGGTGGATCCGGCCCAGCCGCGAGAGCCACGCAGCTGGTTGTTACACGTGCAACATGACCTGGAGGCGTTCGTCCCCGACCCCTCCGGCCGGAGCGCGGCCGTCGCCCTCAACCAGGGGCCCTACGACCAGCTCAGCCTGCTGGACCTGACGACCGGGCGGTCGACCCCCCTCAAGACCCCCTTTCCCGGCATCGTCTACACGGACAACGTCTCCCCCGCCGACCAGAACCTGGCCTGGAGCCCGGACGGACGCCGGCTCTTCGCCGCCTGGGAGGGCCCGACCCGGCCGGCCGACGTCTACGAGCTCAGGCGCGGCACGCGCTGGACTCAGGCCGGGACCGAGCTGGGCGGCTGCGTGGAGCCGCAGGAGACCGACTATCGGAGCTTCGACGGCCTCGAGATCCCCGCCCTGCACTTCTTCCGCCGGGACGGCCGCCCGCGGCCGACCCTGGTCTGGTTCCACGGCGGCCCGGAGGGCCAGCTCCGAGCCGGTTTCAACCAGGCCGTCCAGATGCTGGTCGCCCACGGCATCGACGTCTTCGCCCCCAACGTCCGCGGCAGCACCGGCTACGGAGTCCGCTACTTCTCGCTGGACGACAAGGAGCTGCGCTGGGACTCGGTGCGGGACGGCGTCGAGGCCGGCCGCCACCTGAAGGCGACGGGGGCCGCGAGCCGTCTGGCGGCCATGGGCGGCTCCTACGGCGGCTTCATGACACTGGCCGTACTGATCGAGGATCCCGAGCTCTGGGACGCCGCGGTTGAGCTGGTCGGCATCTCCGACTGGCACAGCTTCTTCCGCAACACCAGCGGCTGGCGCCGGGCGGTGCGGGCGGCCGAGTACGGCGACCCCGAAGGAGCCGAGGCCGAGGTGCTGGCAGAGTTCAGCCCGCTGCGCCGCGCTCACGTCATCAGGGCCCCGCTGCTGGTGATCCACGGCCGCAACGACGTCAGGGTCCCGGTGTCAGAGGCCGAGCAGATCAGCCAGGCCGCCCGCGAGGCGGAGCTGGTGATCTTCGACGACGAGGGCCACGGGATCGTGAAGCATGTCAACCGGGTGAAGGCCTACTCGCGGGCCCTCAGCTTCCTGACTGAAAGGCTAGGGCTGGGCGGAAGTGCCGATGCTGCTGGGAGCGAGCCACCAGGGTAGGTAGTAGGCTGCCAGGTAGAGGACCCCGGCCAGCACCACGATCACCACCAGCGTTCGAAAGATTCCCCTCACGCAGGGAACAACGCGACAGCCGCCTGAATCACCCGGCGGACTTGCGGGAGGCCGCCGCCCGGCGGGTGCGCTTCGGAGCCCGCGCGGCCGGCATCCGGCCGGCGTAGAACTGCTCCAGCAGCGTCCGCGCCCGGTAGAGGTTCACCGCCCAGCCGACCCCGAACACGCGATCGGTGAAGAGCCGGTCGTCTTCAGCGTTCCAGTACGCTTCCTTGATCCGCTCCCAGGTCGGTGGCCGAAAGTCGTAGGGCACTCCGAATACGCGGCCTCGCCAGGTACGCTCGTCTTCTGGCTTCGTCAGCTCCTGGGCGACCGCGGCCAGCGTCAGTCCGATGAAGACGATCTTGATTAGCCGGCGCACCCGGCGGGCAAACTTGAACATGGCCGTCACCTTGATTATCGCCGCCGGTAACCGTCCCAGCACCAGATCCGTTAGGGACTCGGGGTAGATGGGTCAACTTCGCACGCATTCGGGCAGCTGGCTCCGCTGGCTGCGGCCGGGCCTCGAGGTCAAGCGCTGGCTGCTGCTGCTGATGTTCGCCATGCTGATCGTCGTCCTGGGCCTCGCCTACGCCCTGAAGGCCCTCTACAGGGATCTCGAGCTGCCGGGCTACTTCGCCTACCTGACCCTGCAGTTCTGGCCCCATACGGTTCGGGCGCTCATCTTCGGCGCCGTGGGGGTGGGCCTGCTGGTCTTCAGCTTCATCAAGCTGCAGCAGTCGGTCCTGGGTCCCTTCCTGCCCGGCGGTGATCGCAGCGTGGCCGAGCTGATCTACGCCTTTCGCACCCGCAACCGCGGCCCGCGGGTGGTGGCGGTCGGCGGCGGTACCGGCCTCTCCACGCTGCTGCGCGGGCTGAAGGAGTACACGGCCAACCTGGCCGCCATCGTGACCGTGGCCGACGACGGTGGCTCCTCCGGCCGCCTGCGCGACGAGTACCGGATCCTGCCGCCCGGCGACATCAGGCAGTGCCTGATCGCGCTGGCCGACGCCGAGCCGCTGGTCAAGCAGCTCTTCGACCACCGGTTCAAGGAGGGCTCTCTGGACGGCCACTCCTTCGGCAACCTATTCATCATGGCCATGGCCGAGGTCACCGGCGACTTCGAGCACGCCGTGCGGGAGTCGGCCAGGGTGCTGGCCGTCCGGGGAGCCATCGTGCCCTCCACGCTGCAGGACGTGACTCTGGTGGCCAGCATCAACGGCGGCACCGTGGAGGGAGAGTCGCGCATCCCCAAGCAGAACGCACCCATCAGCCGCGTCTTCCTGAAGCCCGACCATCCCCAGATCAACCCCGAGGCCGCGATGGCGGTCGTCAACGCCGAGGTGATCATCGTGGGGCCGGGCTCGCTCTACACATCGATCCTGCCCAACCTGCTGGTGGACGGGATGGTGGAGGCGATCAAGTCCTCGCCAGCGATCAAGGTCTTCGTCTGCAACGTCGCCGAGCAGCCGGGCGAGACCGAGGGCTACACGGTCAGCGACTACCTGAGGGTCATCCACGAGCACGTCGGCGGCAACCTCTTCGACATCGTGATCGTCAACTCCAACCACAGCCGCCTGCCCACCGGGGGCCAGTCCCAGGTCGTCTTCCAGCCCCAGGATGCGGCCCGGCACCGGGACGTACGCTTCCTGGCCGCCGACGTCGTCAACCCGCGCGTCCCCTCCCACCACGAGCCCGTGAAGCTGGCACGGGTGATCATGAAGAAGGTGTGGCAGGCCTAGCCGGCGCTCCTCGGACTCGCCCGGTCCACCTGCCCGCCACCCACTCCACCACCAGTACCGCCGCCGCCACGTAGAGCAGCCCAACCAGCGCGTCCACGAAGTAGTGCTCGCCCAGGTAGACGATCGAGATCCAGACGCACGCCGACCAGGCGGCCAGGATCAAGGCCAGGACCCGATACCGCCGCCAGGCGTAGACGGCGGCCAGCGCCGGAAAGGCGGCGTGGAGCGAGGGGAAGGCGGCGAAGCGGTTGGGGTTCAGGCTGAGGTAGACCGGCGACACGTAGTAGTCCACCCCCCACTTCTTGAGGGTCGCGTCGATGATCTTGACCACCGAGTGGTCCTGCCACCAGGGCGGAGCGCTGGGCCAGAAGAGGTAGGTCAGGAAGGCCATGAAAGCCATCAGGAGGAGCGCGCTCACAAAGCGCAGGTAGTGCTCCCGGCTGTTCAGCCAGAAGACGAAGCCGACCACGATCGGCAGCGGGAAGTGCATGAAGTAGAAGAACATCGCCGCCCAGTCCTGCAGCCCGATACGGTCGGGGTCGTAGAACGCACTCTGCAGGTCTACGGTCGGCAGGCGCCCTCCGAAGAGTCCCCGCTCGAGTCCGGAGAGGTCGTGCGGCGAGAAGCCCGTCTTGGCGGCGAAGCCTCTCATCACCTCGTAGGCGAAGAAGAGGACCAGGAAGGGCAGCCAGTCGGTCAAGAACTGGCGGCCGCGGCCCAGGGCGAGGGCGATCAGCAGGAGGGCCAGGACCACCCACTGGGGCTCGATGGAGACGCCCCGCCAGAGCATCACCCCGAAGACACTGGTCAGGTAGACGAGGCTGCCGGCGAGGAGAAGCCGCGGGTTGCTCCGGCGCCGGACTGGACGCCTGCCGGGGCCGGGTCCGGACAGCGGGGTTCAGCCCGTGCGGACGACGACCACGGCCGCGATCTCGACCGTGACGCCGCGGGGCAGGGAGTTGGTCCCCACGGCCGCCCGCGTGTGGCGGCCGGCCTCCCCCAACACCTGGGCGATAAGGTCGGAGGCGGCGTTGATCACCTGCGGCTGGTCACCAAATTCGGCGGTCGAGTTGACCCAGCCGATCACCTGCGCGATCTGCTCTACGCGGTCGAGTCCGGCGGCCGCCTCCACCTGGGCCAGGACGTTGAGCGCGCAGAGTCGAGCAGCCTCCTGAGCCTTCTCGATCGAGACCTGGTCCGGCACCCTGCCGGTCCGGAACTCGCCGCCCTGGAGGGGAACCTGGCCCGCGACGTAGAGCAGGCTCCGGCCGCCGCCCAGCGGGACCAGGCGGGTGGGCACGTAGGAGGCCAGGGCGGGAGGCGGCGCCGGCAGCTCCAGCCCCAGCTCCCGCAGGCGCTCCCTGGGAGTCGGCACTCCGGGCAGTGTACTGGCCTACTAGCAGGGTGCTGGAAAGGGGCATCGGATGATCTGGCGATCCTGGCGCGCCGAAGGGCCAGTCAGCGGGTGGCGGGCTAGGAGCGCATCAGAAGATGCGTGACGACGACCGCCGGGGCCCGCTGGCGGCCATCTCGGCCGGCAGGGCGCCAGAGGGCCGATGCCGCCTCAAGGAGGCGGGAACCCCTTTTCAGCGGCCTGCTAACGGAGTGCGAGAGGCCACGGCCTGCCGTATCGTCCGCTCATGCTGAAGCTGTATCCCGACCGCTCCCTGGGCGCGCTGGCCCGGGTGACGGCCGACGCGCTGGCGGTGCTCTGGATCCTCTTCTGGGCGCTGGCCGGCTACCTGATCTACTCGACCGTGATGTCGCTGGAGGTGATCGCCGACGGCATCACCAACACCGGGAAAACCTTCAACAGCTGGATCCAGGCCTTCCGGCAGGCGGTGCCGAGGGGCATCCCCGGGATCAGCCAGTTTCTGCTCGACCAGGCCAACGCTCTCCAGAAGCACTCCGGCGACCAGCTGATCATCACCGGCGGCCAGGTTCACCAGGGCATCTTCGAGACCGCCATCGCGTTGGGCCTGCTGGTCGCGCTGCCGCCGATCGTGACGGTGGCCCTCCTCTACGGCCTCTGGAGGCTGCGCGACATGCAGGAGATGGGCGCGGCCCTCGCCTTCGTCCGCATCGCCCACCTGACTGGACGTGGCGACCAGGCCCGCGCCGTGCTCGCCTACCGGGCGGTCTCCACCCTCAGCTGGCGCGACCTGATGCGGGCCAGCTCCGACCCCGTCGGCGACCTGGCCGAGCACGAATACGACCGCCTGGCGGCGGCCATGCTGAAGCGGGCGGGGCTGGATCCTTACCGCCTGCCTCCCGGGGAGGCTCCGAAGCTGGGCCCGGCCCGAGGCCCGGCCAGGGATGCGGCCTCTAAGCGCGCCCGCGCCTGACGTAGGCAACCACGGCCAGGCAGAGCACGGCCAAGGAGAGGACGCCCACCGCCAGATAGGGTGCCTCGGGCCCGGCCAGCAACTGGGTCCAGGCCGGCGTCCCGGCCCGGTTGCCGGGTCCGGGTTGGCCGCCGGTGGCCAGCGGAGGCACCCCCGTGTACGGCCCCTTGGGCTCGCCACCGTTGTCCTTGTAGGTCCAGATCACGAACGCGTGGTCGGCGGGCCGGAAGGTGGCCACGTAGAGGGTCGGCTGGTCGTCGTTGGAGACGGCGAGCGCGGTGACCGGCCCGGGCGCCTTCAGCGACGTGAAGTGCTGGCCGCCGTCCCCCGTGAACCAGAGGCCGCCCAGGTCCGTGGCGCCGCCGTCGCTGGCCACGTAGAAGCGGTCGTAGCGATCGCGCACGAAGGCGACCTGGTTGTAGTCGGTGGCCGGTAGGGCGCCGCCGCCGGTCAGCGGGGTCCAGCTGGTGCCGTTGTCCACCGACACGAAGAGGCCGGCGTTGGTGCCCAGCAGGAGCGGCCGGACGTCCTTCTGCGGCGGCAGCGGCCCGGCGGCCAGCGAGGCCACGACCAGGCTGCCGCCGAGCGCGGCGCCGATCGGGCTCCAGCTGGTGCCGCCGTCGTCGCTCTGGTAGAGCGGGAGCGTCTCTCCGGCCGAGCTCGAGTCGGCTCCCACCAGCAGCCGCGAGGGGTCGCTCACGGCGGCCACGGCCAGCGCGTCCACGCTCAGCTGGTTGAGCCCGGCCGGCGCCCAGGCCGAGTCGCGGGCCAGGAAGACGCCGTGGTCGGTGCCGGCCGCCATCAGGGACCTGGCGAAGCCGAAGGCGCGAGCGCTGACCTTCTCCAGGCCGGGCGCCTGCGTCCAGGTGGCGCCGCCGTCGGTGCTTCGCCAGGCGCCGGCACCGCGGGTTCCCGCCATCACCAGGCCGGGCTTGAAGGGGCTGAAGTTGAGTGTCAGGACGCCTCGCCCCAGGCCGCTCCTGGCGACCCTCCAGGTGGCCCCGCCGTCGGCGCTGCGGTAGATGGTGCCGGTGCTGGTCCCGGCCAGGACGAGCTGGCTGTCGGCGGGGCTGACCGCCAGCGCGAAAAGCGGGGAACCGGGCTTCTCGGGCAGCGGAGTCAGGGGTGCCCAGGTGCTGGGCGGGGGAGCGTCGGCCAGGGCCGGGCTGCCGAATGCCAGGGGCAGGCATGCCAGCGCTGTCGCTGCAAGACGTTGGAAAAACCGCGACACCTGCCCGCGGATTATGGCCCAAGAGGCCCCGGAGGGCCAGTTTTGGGGCTGCGCGCGGCTGCCTCCCCCAGAAATCCCAAGCCCGGGGCGCATAGAATCCCTGCGTGCTGGGTAAGGCGCTGGCCTGGCTCGACAGGGCAGCCTTTCGACCCGAGTCACTGCATCCGGACCTCATCCTCGGGATCGCCTTTCTGCCCCCGCTGGCGGCCGGGCTGCTCTGGTTCCGGCTCCCGGCCCTCCTGATCCTGGCGGCAGCGGTCGGGCTGGGCGGCATCGCGCACCTGGCCGCGCGGCTGGCCCGCCTCCCGGTCCCGACCTCCCCGCTGCTGGCCTCCCTGGTGGCGGTGGCCCTGATCGGTCCGGGCACGGACATGCCCTGGGTGCTGGTGGCCGCGGGCGCGGCGGCCGGCCTGGAGGTGGCCCGGGCGAGCCTGCTGCCCGGTCTCAAGGTGCAGCCCGGGATCGTCGTCTACGCCGGCCTCCTGCTGGCCACGCGCGGCGCCCTCGCCCAGTACCTCAACACCCCCGAGCTGAAGCCGTTCCCGGAACCGATCACGCTCTGGATCCGCTTCTTCGGCGGGACGGCCGCACCGATCGACCCTGTCAAGCTCTGGGTGGGCAACGTCGCCGGCCCCGTCTTCGCCACCTCGCTGCTGGCGCTGGCCATGTCCCTGGCCTGGCTCTGGTATGCGCGCCGACTGAGCCCCGCGGTGCTGGTCGGCTTCGCTCTGGGGGCCCTCCTGCCGATCTGGCTCCTGGAGTGGAACCCCTGGTTCCACCTGGACAGCGGGCCGGCCTGGTTCGCTGCCGGGATCGTGCTCGCCGACCGCCGCCTGCTGCCGGCCGGCTGGGCGGCCAGAGCCCTGCTCGGCATCGCCGCCGGGGTCATCGCCGTCGTGCTCCGCGGCCGCGGCTACGGGTACGGCATCGAGGCGGTCCCGGTGACCGTGGCCGGGCTGCAGCTCCTGGGCGGCGTGATCGCCGGGCTCGTCTGGCTGGTGGCCAACGCGCGCGGCGAATGGCGCCGCCTGGGGCGCGTACGCCTGCGCGAGGCGCAGATGCGGGTGGTCGAGCCCTCCACTCCTCCCCTGTCGAAAGCCAGCTAGCGTCCCGAAGCTAGCCCGCGAAGATCTGACGGCCCCGGGTGACGAACTGGTCGCGGCGCGGCCCCACGCCGACCAGGTCGATCGGCGCCCCGCAGAGCTCCGACAGCCGCTCGACGTAGTCGCGGCAGCGGGGTGGGAGGTCAGCCCAGCGGCGGGCGCCGCCGATCGATTCCTCCCAGCCCGGCATCTCCTCCCAGACCGGCTGGCAGTGCTTGAGATGGGAGATGTTGGCGACCGGGTGGTCCATGACCTCGCCCCGGAAGGAGTAGCCCGTGCAGATCCGAAGCCGGGGCTGGTCGTCCAGGATGTCGAGCTTCATCAGGGCTAGCGAGCCGGCGCCGTTGAGGCGGACCGCGTAGCGGGCGACCGGGGCGTCGAACCAGCCCACCCGCCGCGGCCGGCCGGTGACGGTGCCGAACTCGCGGCCGCGCTCTCGAATCTGGTCCGCGACCTCGGTCTCGATCTCGGAGGGAAAAGGGCCGTAGCCGACCCGGGTCGTGTAGGCCTTGAAGACGCCTACCACCAGGTCGATGCGGGTGGGCGGGATCCCGGAGCCGGTGCAGGCGCCCCCGGCGGTGGGGTTGGAGCTGGTGACGTAGGGATAAGTACCGAAGTCGAGATCCAGCATGGTCGCCTGGGCGCCTTCCAGGAGGATGTTGTCGCTCCGTTCGAGGGCGCCCTGCACCAGCGGAAAGGTGTCCTTGATGAAGGGGTTGAGGACCCGCGCGTAGGCCTTGTACTCGTCCAGCAGGGCCTCCCAGTCCAGGGGATCGCGGCCGTAGAGGCGGGTCAGGACGGGGTTCTTGACCTGGCCCACCACGAAGGCCAGCTTCTTGCGCATGAAGGCCTCCTTCTGGAGGTCGCCGACCCGGAAGCCGATCCGGCGGACCTTGTCCGCGTAGGCGGGGCCGATGCCGCGCCAGGTGGTGCCCAAGCGGTCGTCGCCACGAGCCTCCTCCTCCAGCTGGTCGAGGAGAGGGTGGTAGCTCATGACCAGGTGGGCGCGCTCGCTGACCACCAGCCGGCCGGGTTCGAGGCCCCGCTCCCGCAGCTGGTCGATCTCCTTGACCAGGACCGCGGGGTCCACCACCACCCCGTTGCCGATGATGCAGGTGCACTCCGGGTAGAGGATGCCGGAAGGGATGAGCTGGAACTTGAACTCGCCGTCCTCGGTGACGACCGTGTGCCCCGCGTTGTTGCCGCCCTGGGCCCGGATGACCATCTGCGCCCGGGAGGCCAGGTAGTCGATGACCTTGCCCTTGCCTTCGTCCCCCCACTGGCCCCCGACGACGATCACGACCATGACTCTCGCTCGGCCGGCTAGCTGGCGTCGGGTTCGGGCCGGCGGGACTCCGGGTTGTAGAAGCGGGTCTGTTCGCGGCGAAACCGGAGCTCGATGGTGCCGGTGGGGCCGTTGCGGTGCTTGGCCACGATGATCTCGGCGATGCCGGGCTTCTCCTCCGGCTTGTAGTAGTCGGGCCGGAAGATGAACATGACGACGTCCGCGTCCTGCTCGATGCTTCCACTTTCCCTGAGGTCGGAGAGGATCGGCCGTCTGTCCGGGCGCTGCTCCGGGGCCCGGCTCAGCTGGGAGACGGCGAGCACGGGGAGCTTCAGCTCCCGGGCGAGGCCCTTCAGCGAGCGCGAGATGGCGGAAACCTCCTGCACCCGGTCGTCGAGGCGCCGGCTGCGCCCGTGCATGAGCTGGAGGTAATCGACGATGACCATGTCGACGTTCTCGCGCATCTTGGCCTGACGCGCCTTCAGGAGAAGAGTCAGCTCGTCCATCACCGGCGAGTCGTCGATGAAGATGGCGGCCTCGCTCAGGGGACCGAGGGCCTGCGCAAGTCGGCCATGCTCGACTTCGCCAAGCATGCCCCGATGCATGCGCTGGGCATCGATCTGAGCCTGCTCGCAGAGGAGGCGCTCGACGAGCTGCTCCTTGGACATCTCGAGGCTGAAGATGGCGACGGTCTTCTTCTGCTCCAAAGCAGCCTGCAACGCGATGTTGGTGGTCAGGGAGCTCTTGCCCATGCTCGGCCGACCGGCGATCACGACCAGGTCGGAGTCCTTGAAACCACCGGTCAGCCGGTCCAGGTCGTGGAACCCGGACGCGATCCCGACCAGCCCCTTCCCGCTCGCTTCCTGCGCCTCGATGCGGAGCATGGCCGGCCCCAGCAGGTCGTACAGCTTCTGGAAGTCGGTCGCGGTCCGGTCGTCCGCCACCGAGTAGACCGCCGACTGCGCCCGGTTGATCGCCTCCTCCGCGTCCAGAGCCTCGTCGTAACCAAACGAGGTCACCGACCCCCCGGCCGAGATCAGCCGCCGCTTGTACGCCTTCTCCTTGACGATCCGGCCATAGAACTCGATGTTGGCCGCGGTCGGCACCGACTCCTGCATCAGCGCCAGCTGCGCCCGCCCCCCGATCCGGTCCAGCACGCCGGCCTTCTGAAGCTCGGCGGCCAGGGTCACGTTGTCGATCGGCTCGCCCTGCCGGAAGAGCTCCAGCGCGGCCCGATAAACCTGGGCGTGGTTCTCGCGGTAGAAGTCCTCCGGCTGGAGGAACGTGAGAACGCGGCCGATGGCGACCGGGTCGAGCAGCAGCGAGCCCAGGACCGACTGCTCGGCGTCGAGGTCGTGCGGTGGGATCCTCCCCTGCGAAAGGGGGACGGTGGCCACTAGGCCACTACCGGTCCTGGGTCACGATCAGGTTGATGTGCGCCTCCACATCCCTGTGCAGGCGCAGGGCCACGCGGTGCTCGCCCAGCTGCTTGATCGGCTCCTTGAGGTCGATCTTGTGCCGGTCGACCTCGACCTGGTGCTGCGCCTTCAGGGCCGCGGCGATGTCCTGGTTCGTGATCGACCCGTGCGCCCTCTCCTCGGCGCCGATGCGGAGCCGGACCACCACGGTCTTGTTGCCGATCTCCTCGGCCAGGGACGCCGCCTCCGCCTTGTCCTTGGCCTCCCGCTTGGTGGTGGCCTCCTGCAGCCGCCTCGCCTCCGCCTCGATGCCCCGGCGGGCGACCACGGCCAGGCCGCGGGGCAGCAGGAAGTTGCGCCCATAGCCGTCGGCCACCTCTTTGATCTCGCCCGCCTGGCCGACGTGGGCGACGTCCTCGGTCAGCATCACCCGCACTCGATAACCCCCTAGACAACCTCGAGCCCGCGCCGCCGAGCGGCTCGGGCCCGGAGGCGTGAGTATGCCCGGTTCGCTCCCTCGCGAGCGACGGCCACGGCGGCGCCGAAGTCCTGGTCGAAGAGGCTCTGCTTCTGCTTGATCGCCGCCTCGTGCTCCTTGACCACGAGCTCGGGGCACGCCCGCACGAACACCTCCACGGCCAGCACCCCCAGGGCCAGCATGTCCAGCTCGCCCAGAACCGGCACCCAGGCCGGGAAGTCGAGGGGGCTGACGATGATCCCGAGACTGGCCAGCAGGGCCGTCTTGGGCGCCGCGGGCACCCGCTCGTCGCGCAGCAGGCAGTAGGCGAGCTTGGCCCTTCTGGGCACGTCGAAGACAAGGCGGCGGATCTGGTCCAACGTCGGGTTCATGGGCAGAGCCGGCTGGTAAGGCTAGCTTCTTTGACGACCTGGGGGTAGCCGCTTAACCTTGCCAGGCAACATGTCCACGGCGGCGACGGTGGGGGCGGCGCCGGTCGGCCTGGGCAACCTGCGCCACCTCGCGCTGAGCGCCTTCTGGTTCGGCAACTTCTTCCTCTGGCTGCCCCTGACCACGGTCCTCGTCCAGAGCCAGGTCGACGCGGTCGTCCCCAAGGCCAGCCAGGGAACCGCCATCTCGATCGCGATCGGGCTCGGCGGCTTCCTGGCGATGACGGTTCCGCCCCTGGTCGGAGCCTGGTCCGACCGCCTCAACACGCGCTGGGGGCGGCGGCGGCCGATCATGGTGGCGGGCACCCTCCTGACCATCCCCGGTCTCCTCCTGCTGATGACGGCCACCGGCTACGCGCAGGTGATCGTCGGCCTCGCCATCGTGCAGTTCTTCTTCAACGCGGCCGGGGCCGCCTACGCCGGCATCATCCCGGACGTCGTCCCGGCGCAGGAGTTCGGGAAGGCCAGCGGGCTCCTGGCGACCATGGTCCAGGTCGGCGGCGGGGCCGGCTACGTCGTGCTGGCGTCCTTCGGCAGCAACCGGGCCATCTACCTGGTCTTCGCGGCGGTCGTGCTCCTGACCATGCTGCCCACCCTCTGGGCGGCACACGGAGAGGGGATGACGCCGATCGAGCGGCCGCCGAGCCGGCCCCTGGGCGAGGTCGTGCGGGAGTTCCTGCGGCCGCTGCACGAGGGCGACTTCGCCTGGGTCATCTTCACCCGGCTGATGGTGTCGGCCGGGATCACGGCCGTCTCCTACTACCTCTTCAACTTCTTCCGGGACGTGGTGGGCGTGGCGAACCCGGACAGCTTCACGCCGACCTGGTTCGTGGTCGTGCTGGCGGCGGCGGTTCCGTTCGGGCTGGCCGGCGGGTTCATCTCCGACCGCCTCCGGCGGCGCAAGATCTTCGTCTACCTGTCGGGTGGCTTCCAGGGCTTCGTGGCGCTCACCTTCATCGTCCTCTACCCGACCGCGATCCCGCTCGTCTTCGCGCTGGGCGTCGCCTACGGCGTCGGCTACGGCCTCTACTACGCGGTCGACTGGGCGCTCGCCTGCGACACGCTGCCCGATCGCAGCCGGTCGGCCAAGGACATGGGGCTCTTCCACATCGCCCTTACGCTGCCCCAGTCGGTGGTGCCCTTCCTCGCCGGCCCCGTCCTCGACTACTTCAACCGGCAGTCGGCGAACTCAGGCTACCGCGTGGTCTTCTCGAGCGCGATCCTCTTCCTGCTGCTGGGCACGGTGCTGGTCAGCCGCATCCGCACGGTTCGCTAGCAGGGCCGCGGCCCACACCGCCGTGACGCCGAGCACGCCGTGCTCGGCCAGCAGGCGCAGCAGCAGGTAGTCGCGGACTCCGCCCTGCAGCGCGTTCTCGAACACCACCTGCATGGGGCCCAGCAGGAACCAGCCTGCCGCCACCAGCGCGAACACGGGCCAGTTCGAGCGCCGGATCGACCAGGCGAGCAGGACCAGCATCGGCAGCAGCAGCAGGACCATGTGGGTTCCCCAGGAGTAGCTGGCGACCAGAGGCCCGACCGCCACCGCCGCTGCTACCTCCAGGGCCCGGGGCCACCGAAGACCGGAGGGTGCACGGAGAGTCCAGGCGGTGACGGCCAGGGCACCCAGGGCGAGAAGCACGGTCAAGACGGCAACCGGCGGCGTATTGCCGCGCACCTGCCCGAAGAAGCTGGCGGGCACGAGGAGGCGGGCGATGGTGCCGCCCGGCGAGTGGTTCTCGAAGAAGCCGGTCCCCCCCGAGATGGCGGGAAGCACCCGGAGCAGATACCCCGGCAGGTACTGGGGTGCGGCAATCGCAGCCAGCAGCAGCCCGGTGACAGCCCCGGCGGCCAGCATCCGCCAGCGCCGGCCCCAGAAGACCAGCAGTACCGAGGGCGACTGCAGCAGCTTCAGGCTCACCCCGGCCGCCAGGGCGGCCCCACCCCACCAGCGGTCGCCTTCCACCCAGGCCAGCAGGAAGACCCCGCTGAGCCCGAGCAGGACGAGATTCACCTGGCCCTCGAAGATATTCGCCAGCACCGGCTGGAAGGACACCGCGGCCAGCGCCACCAATGCTCCCAGCTGCCAGTCGCGGACCCGCAGGGCTCGGTAGAGGCATACCAGGAAGAGGGCCAGCGAAAGCTGCGCGCTCAGGATGACCAGCCACTCCTGGGCCGGTTCAGGCCAGCCGAGCAGCGGCTGCAGGGCCCAGGCCATCAGCGGGGGCTGCGCGTACCAGGGCCCGGACGGCACGGGGGAGTACAGCGCCAGGGTCAGGTCGTACGGATCGTGGCCGGCGGCCAGCCGCGCGGCGGCCGGCAGGTAGCTCTCTCTGAAATCACCCAGCCCCTCCCCCTTCCAGAGTGGCTCAACCAGACCCCGCCAGACGTAGAAGCCGCCCACCGGGAGGCCGGCCAGCGCCAGCAGGAGGCTCCGGAAGCGCCGGTCATCAAGAGCGTGGCGCCGGGAGCCTGCGTTTGGTAGGGTCCCCCGGCCCATGGCGATGGCATCCTATCCGTCACGTCCATGAAGAATCTCAAGGAGATCTACGCCAGCCGTTTCAGCGAGGCGGACGCGGCTGAGAAGAACGCAATCTGGATGGAGGTCGCCGGCTACCTGCAGCGCTTCATCCCGCGCGACGCTGCCGTGGTCGACGTCGGCTGCGACCGGGGTGACTTCATCAGGAACATCGAGGCCGCCGAGCGCTGGGCGACCGATGTCCGCGACACCTCCGCGCACCTGCCGCCGGAGGTGAAGTTCTGCCGCCAGGACAGCCTCAAACTGCGCGAGGTCCTACCCCTGGGCCACTTCGACGTCGTCTTCATGAGCAACTTCCTGGAGCACCTGCCCTCGTCTCAAGCGATCATCGAGCAGCTGCAGGTAGCCCGCGATCTGCTCCAGCCAGGCGGCATCGTGATCGTCCTGCAGCCCAACATCCGGCTGGTGGGCGGCCGCTACTGGGACTTCATCGACCACACTGTGGCCCTGACCGAAAAGAGCCTGGAAGAGGCGGGGGTGCTGGCCGGGCTTCGCACCCGGCGCCTCATCGTTCGCTTCCTGCCCTACTCGACCAAGAGCCGGCTGCCCCGCCATCACCTGCTCGTGCGTTGGTATCTGAGGCTCCGCCCACTCTGGCTGCTGCTGGGTAAGCAGACCCTCTACATCGCCGCGCGGCCTCTTGAGGGTAGGCGGGGACAGTAAACGAGGCGGTGCCCACTTGCACCGCCTCGGCCGGTCCTGCCGGGTGACGCGCATTCCGGTTTCTGCGCCCTTTTCGGGTCGACGCCTCTTGTGGAGGCCAACCTTGCGCGGGCTGCGGCAGTTGCGCGGCTTAACGCGCTACCTGCAGGCCAAATTGCACCCCGCGCGCGGGGGCTGTCAAGTGGTTTGGATTCCCAGCAAGCCCCGCTCCAGGCATTGCCTAACGAGAGGCCCGCGGGGGGCATCTTGACTCCCCGCACAGCAAAAAGTGACCCCCACCAACTGCGTCCCCACGGCTCGTGCCTTTCAGCCTCTCGCCGGTCGGGGCCACCGTCGATGGGGGCCACTGAGAATGTAGCCATGGGAGGGCGGCCCAGCAAGCCCCGAACTTCTGCTCGCCGCCAGGCAACCAAAACGCTGCCAACCATCTTCGACACGGCCTACGGCGACCTCTACGACCTCGGCGTCCAGGCCCGAACCCTGGCCGCGCTGGCCGGCCTCCTGCTCTGGGGCGCCGACGTCCCGCGGATGTACCGCGAGATGGCCGAGGCGCTTGCCTGCCGGAAGGGCGAGGTGGTGCTCGACGTCCCCACCGGCGGAGGGGTGACCTTCGCGGCCGGAGCGCCGGACAGCCGAGGGATGATCGTCGCCGCCGATCTCTCGCGCCGCATGCTGCTGCGGGCGGCCGAGCGCAGCCGCTCGGCTGGGCTCCAGCGCCGCGTCCGCCTGCTCCAGGCCGACGTCACCCGGCTGCCGCTGGCCGGCGCCAGCGTGGACCGGGTCCTCTGCTTCAACGGCCTCCACTGCATAGGCGACCAGGCCGCGGTGCTGAAGGAGCTGCGGCGGGTCCTGAAGCCCGGCGGCCGGCTGGTCGGGACCACGCTGGTGAGGGATGCGCCGCCGCCCTGGGGCTGGAGCGTCCGGCTCAGCCGCCTGGCGGGGTTCTTCCAGCCCCCGGCCAGGGCCAGGCTCGCGCGCCAGGCGCGCGCGGCCGGCTTCCGGCGCTGGCGCTCCGAGCTGGTGGGCGCCCTGCTGCACTTTCGCGCAGAATGACCGCGATGCCAGCGCTCTCCTACGCGCACGGTGCCAGCGCCGTCCCCCTGCTGGGAGAGACCATCGGCGAGAACCTCCGGCGCACCGTCGCCAGGTTCGGGTCCGGCGAAGCGCTGGTGGTCCGCCACCAGAAGTTCCGCGCCACCTACGCCCAGCTCTGGGACCTGAGCGGCCGCGCGGCCAGGGGCCTGATGGCACGGGGCGTGCAGCGGGGCGACCGGGTCGGCATCTGGGCCCCCAACCGCTACGAATGGGTGGTCGTCCAGTACGCGACCGCGCGCATGGGCGCGATCCTGGTCAACATCAACCCGGCCTACAAGACGGCCGAGCTCGAGTACGCGCTCAACCAGTCCGGCGTCCGCCTGCTGATCCTGGCCCAGAAGTTCCGGCAGAACGACTACGTGGCCATGCTGGGCGAGGTCAAAGGCCGCTGCCCGGAGCTCAAGGAAGCGTTGGTTCTAGAGGATGGCTGGGAGGCGCTGCTGCGGGATGCCGAGCGGGTGCCGGGGTCAGACCTGGGCGAGCGCGAGCGCTCGCTTCAGTTCGACGACCCCATCAACATCCAGTACACCTCGGGGACGACCGGATTCCCGAAGGGCGCCACCCTCTCCCACCACAACATCCTGAACAACGGCTTCTTCATCGGCGAGGGCCTCCACTACACCGAGCGGGATCGGGTCTGCATCCCGGTGCCCTTCTACCACTGCTTCGGCATGGTCCTGGGCAACCTCGCCTGCACCACCCACGGCTCCTGCATGGTGGTCCCCGGCGAGGCCTACGACCCCGAGGCGGTGATGGAGACGGTGCAGGCCGAGCGCTGCACCTCGCTCTACGGCGTGCCCACCATGTTCATCGGCGAGCTCGACCACCCGCGGTTCGGGGAGTTCGACTTCTCGTCGCTGCGCACCGGGATCATGGCCGGGTCGCCGTGCCCCGTCGAGGTGATGAAGCGCGTGCAGTCGGCGCTGTGCATGCCCGAGGTCACCATCTGCTACGGGATGACCGAGACCTCGCCGGTCTCCACCCAGAGCGCCACCGACGACCCCCTCGACAAGCGG
>DATGVT010000348.1:0-7696 GCA_035300005.1 Candidatus Acidiferrales bacterium | reverse complement strand
TGATCGCCAACCAGGCCAGCCTGAAGACCCGTTCGGAGCGGGTGCAGGCCGTGGTGGCGCGAATCCGGGAGGCGGCCCTTGCCCACTAAAAAGAGGGGGTCCCCATGAAATCGCGGGGGCGTTCCCCGCTGCGCGGGGACCCCCATGCACGGCGGCGGGGGGAAGGGCTTTGCCCGGCCCGCCGCGGGGTGCGGATTTCATGGGGATAAAAAGGTTCGACGTCGGGGAGTGGCTGGACTCGCCGCTTTCCCGGCGGCGGCTGGACCTCTCCCATCTGGAGAGGGAACGGGCCGTGGTGCAGGAGATCTGCGCCCGCGTGGCGGCCGAGGGCGACGCCGCGCTGCGCGAGTACGGGCAGCGCTTCGACGGCTGGTCGCCGGCCGCTGACGGCGGCTTCGACGTCCCCCGGGCGGAGCTGGAGCGGGCCTGGCGGCGCCTGCCGCCGGAGGACCGGCGGGCCCTCGAGTTCGCCGCCCGGCGGATCCGCGAGTTCCACTCCGCCCAGACCTACCCCGACTCGGTCGGGCCCCCCGGCCTGAAGCTGCTGACGCGGCCGGTGCGGCGGGTGGGCGCCTACGTGCCCGGCGGCAGGGCGGCCTACCCTTCGACGCTGCTGATGACCGTCATCCCGGCCCGGATCGCGGGCGTGGCGGAGGTCGTGGTGGCCACGCCGCCGCGGGCGGATGGCACCGTGCCCACCGCCATCCTGGCCGCCGCCCGGCTGGCCGAGGCGGACGCAGTCTACCGCCTGGGCGGGGCCCAGGCCATCGCCGCCCTGGCCTACGGCACGATCTCGATTCCGCGCGCCGACGTGGTCGTGGGCCCCGGCAACATCTACGTCACCCTGGCCAAGCGCGAGGTCTTCGGCCAGGTCGGGGTGGACGGCATCCAGGGGCCGACCGAGATCCTGATCGTGGCCGACGATGAGGCCCCGCCCGAATATCTGGCGGCTGACCTCGCCTCCCAGCTGGAGCACGATCCTCTGGCCTGGGCGGTCCTGGTCACCGACTCGCCGCGCCTGGCTGACGCCGTCGAGGCCGCCCTGGCTAAGCTCCTGGCCGGCCTGGAGCGGGCCGAGATCGCGACGGCCGCCCACTGCTGCCTGATTCTGGTGGACTCCATCGAGCAGGCTCTGGAGGTCGCCAACGACTTCGGGCCCGAGCACATGGAGCTGGTCGTGCGGGACGCCGGGCGCTGGGCCAGCGGGGTCGAGAACGCCGGAGCCGTCTTCCTGGGCCCCTACGGCGCGGTGTCGCTGGGCGACTACGTGGTCGGCACCAACCACACCCTGCCCACCGCCGGCTCCGCCCGCTTCGGCTCGCCGCTGGGCGTGCACACCTTCCTGAGGCGCGCCTCGGTCGCCAGCCTCACCCAGGGCGACCTCGAGATGCTCCAGGAAGCGGCGCGCACGCTGGCCCGCCTGGAAGGGTTGGGCGCGCACGCCCACGCGGTCGAGGTCCGGCTCGCCGGCCGGGGAGGACCCGATGCCTGAGCGCCGGGGCGCGCTGGTGAAGCGGGCCAGCAAGGAAACGCAGATGGAAGCGGAGGTCCGGCTCGACTCCGGCGCCCACATCGAGGTGACGACCGGCCTGGCCTTCCTGGACCACATGCTGGAGCAGCTCGCCCGCTACGGGGCGTTCGACCTGGTCCTGACGGGCGCCGGCGACCTGGCGGTTGACCCCCACCACCTCGTGGAGGACAGCGGCATCGTGCTCGGGCAGGCGCTCTCGAAGGCGCTCGGCAGCCGAGACGGGATCGCCCGCTTCGCCGGCGCCTACGCCCCCCTGGACGAGGCGCTGGCGCGGGTGGTGGTGGACCTCGGCCTGCGCCCCTTCCTGAGCTACAACCTGCCGTTGAGAGGGCGGGTGGGGACGCTGGAGTCGGAGGTCCTGGAGGAGTTCTGGCGCGCGCTCTGCATCCACCTGGCCGCCACCATCCACGTCGACCTGGTACGCGGCCGCAACCGGCACCACATCGCGGAAGCCTCCTTCAAGGCCCTGGGGCTGGCGCTGCGGGAGGCGATGACACGGCGTGGCCGGGGCGTGCCCTCCAGCAAGGGCCTGCTGGGGTGAAGTACCCCACGAAATCCGCACCCGACCACCGCGATTTCGCGGGGACCCCCCGGTGATCGCGATCGTCGACTACGGAGTAGGCAATCTGCGCTCGGTCGAGCGTGCGCTGACGCACGTCGGGGCCAAGCCGCGGGTGACCGCCGACCCCGACGACCTGGACCGGGCCAACGGCCTGGTGCTGCCGGGGGTGGGCGCCTTCAAGCCGGCGCTGGACCGCCTCGGCCGCGGCGGCCTGGGGCGGCGGCTGGTGGAGCTCGCCCGCCACGGCAAGCCGCTGCTGGGCGTCTGCCTCGGCTACCAGCTTCTCTTCGAGGAGTCGACCGAGCACGGCCGCCACCAGGGGCTGGGCCTCCTGCCCGGCCGCGTGCTGGAGGTGGAGGGCAGCGAGCGGCTGCCCGTGATCGGCTGGTGCCGGGTCCGCCAGCTGGAGCTGTCACCGCTCTTCCAGGAGGTCGAGGATCGGGCCTACTTCTACTTCGTCCACTCCTACACGCCGGACAGCCCCGCGATCGCGGTGGCGGAGGCGGAGCACTCCCCGGCCGCCGCCGGGGGGCGGGGCAACGTCATGGGCACCCAGTTCCACCCCGAGAAGAGCGGGCCCGACGGGCTGAGGGTGTACGCGAACTTCGTGGGCTTCTGCGGCGAGGGTTGAGGAGGCGGAGATGAGTCAGGTCAACGTGCTGGTGATCCACATCCGGGCCGACCAGGCGGAGGAGTACGAGAAGCTCTGGGCGGCCGAGGAGCTGCCGCGCTGGAAGGACTACCACCGGCGGGGCAAGTTCATCCGGGCCCGCTTCTTCCGTTCTCAGTTCGGCACCGACGAGCGGGAGGAGGTGGCGAAGTACGTGATTGTGGTCGAGGTGCCCGGCATGGAGGCCCACGAGGAGCATGACCGCGACCCCGGCTTCCGCCGCTTCGACAAAGAGGCCGACCGCTTCCAGCCTGAGCACCCGCTGGTCTACGGGGGCGACCTCCTCCACTCCGTGGGTTAGCCGAGTGCCCGCCAAACGGATAATCCCCTGCCTCGACGTGGACGCCGGGCGGGTGGTGAAGGGCGTCCGCTTCGTCCAGCTAAAGGACGCCGGCGACCCGGCGGAGCTGGCCGCCGCCTACGACCAGGCCGGGGCGGACGAGCTGGTCTTCCTGGACATCACCGCGTCCTCTGACCAGCGCCGGATCCTGCTGGACGCGGTCGCGCGCACAGCCGACCAGGTCTTCATCCCCCTGACGGTGGGAGGAGGCGTGCGCAGCACCGAGGACATGGCCGAGCTGCTCCAGCACGGGGCCGACAAGGTCTCCGTCAACACCGCCGCGCTGGAGGACCCGGAGCTGCTCAGCCGGGGGGCCGAGCTGTTCGGGTCGCAGTGCATCGTGCTCGCCATCGACGCCCGCCGCCGGCCGGAGGGCTGGTGGGAGGTCCACAGCCACGGCGGCCGGCGCGCCACCGGCCGCGACGCGGTCGAGTGGGCGCGCGAGGGCGAGCGGCGGGGGGCGGGGGAGGTCCTGCTCACCTCGATGGACCGTGACGGCACCCACGACGGCTACGACCTCGACCTGCTGCGGGCGGTCAGCGGTGCTGTGCGGCTGCCGGTGATCGCCAGCGGCGGCGCCGGGGGCGCCCAGCACATGTACGAGGCGCTGACGGCGGGGGGCGCAGAAGCCGCTCTGGCCGCCTCCATCTTCCACTTCGGGGAGGTCAGCGTCGGCGACGTGAAGAAGGAGCTCGCCCGCCGCGGGCTGGAGGTGAGGATGTGAACCCGGACTTCTCCAAGGGCCTGGTGCCGGCGGTGGTGCAGGACTCCGCCAGCGGCCGCGTGCTGATGCTCGCCTACCTGGACCAGGAGGCCTGGACGAAGACCAGGGAGACCGGCCGCGCTTGGTTCCACTCCCGCACGCGCGGGCTCTGGGAGAAGGGCTCGACCTCCGGCAGCTACCTGGAGGTGGTGGAGCTGTGGCTGGACTGCGACCAGGACGCGGTCCTGATGCGGGTGAACCCCGCCGGCCCCGTCTGCCACACCGGCGCGGAGAGCTGCTTCTTCAACCGACCCTGACCACCGCGGCCTGCATACATATTCGCCGTGACTGTATACTCATGCGCGCTGTGCGAAGGGTGAGGGCGGCGGTGGCCGGCGCCAACGGCTACGCCGGCATGACGCTGGTGCAGATCCTCGCGCACCACCCTGGCGTCGACCTGGTCCAGCTGACGTCCCGGTCCTACGCCGGCCAGCCCTACTCCGCCGTGTTCCCGCTGCTGGCCCAGAAGGGGGAGTTCCTGTCCGAGCCGCAATCAGACGGCCTGCAGGTCCTGTTCTCCTGCCTGCCGCACAACGTGGGCGCCGGCAAGGCGGCCGGCTGGCTCGAGGGCGGCGCCCGGGTGATCGACATGAGCGCCGACTTCCGCCTCAAGGACCGCGACCTCTACCCGACCTGGTACCGGCAGCCACACCCGGCCCCGGAGCTGCTCCAGGAGGCGGTCGTCGGGCTGCCGGAGCTGCACGCCGAGGAGATCAGGGAGGCCCGCCTGGTCGCGGTGCCCGGCTGCTACTCGACGGCCGCCATCCTGGGCCTGGCGCCGGCCGCGGCGGCCGGTCTCTTCGACTCCGACGTGGTGGTGGACGCCAAGTCCGGCGTCTCCGGGGCAGGCCGCTCGCCTGGCCTGGGCACCCACTTCAGCGAGGTCAACGAGTCGCTGGGCGCCTACGCGGTCGAGGGCCACCGGCACCACCCGGAGCTGGTGCAGGAGCTGAGAGCCCTCGACCCCCAGCTGCCGAAGGTCACCTTCGTGCCCCACCTGGTGCCGATGACGCGGGGCATCCTGGCCACCTGCTACTTCGACTTCAAGGGCTCGCTGATGCAGCTGATCGACGCCTACAAGGAGTTCTACGCCGGGCAGCCGTTCGTGCGCCTGCTGACGCAGACCCCGACCACCAAGCTGGCCAGCCACACGAACCTCTGCCTGATCAACGTCGGCGCGCAGGGCTCCAAGGCGGTGGTCACCGCCGCCCTCGACAATCTGGTCAAGGGCGCCTCCGGGCAGGGGGTCGAGTGCTTCAACCTGGCCTTCGGATTCGAGCGGACGGCAGGCCTGGAGGCGCGCGTCGAGTGGCCGTGATCAGAACGCCCGAGCTGAGGGCGATCGAGGGAGCCGTGACCGCGCCCCTGGGCTGGCGCGCCGGCACCGCCGCTTGCGGCATCAAGGCTTTCACGGCCGGGGGCACGGCCATCCCCTCCCACCAGAAGGAGGACCTGGGCGTCCTCTACAGCGAGGAGCTCTGCGACGCGGGCGGCGTCTTCACCACCAACCGGGTCAAGGCGGCGCCCGTCGTCATCGACCAGCTGCACCTGCAGCAGAATCGGGTGCGGGCGCTGGTCGTCAACTCGGGCAACGCCAACGCCTGCACCGGCGCCCAGGGCTTCCGGGACGCCCTCCAGATGGCCAAGCTGGCCGCCGACCGGCTCGACCTGGACCCGGCCCAGGTGCTGGTCAGCTCGACCGGCGTGATCGGTCGCTTCCTGCCCATGGATGCAGTCAAGGCCGGCGTCGCCGAGGCCTGCGGCGCCCTCAGCCCGGAGGGGGGCGCGGCCTTCGCGCGGTCGATCATGACCACCGACACCGTGTCCAAGATGGCGGCGGTGGAGCTGCAGATGACCGGCCGCACGCTGCGGGTGGGCGGCGCCGCCAAGGGCTCGGGGATGATCCACCCCAACCTGGGCACCATGCTGGCCTACCTCACCACCGACGCCGCCGTGGAGCCGGGGCTGATGGCGGCCCTCGCGAGGAGGGTCGCCGACCGAAGCTTCAACCAGGTCACGGTGGACGGTGACAGCTCCACCAACGACACCCTGCTGCTGCTCGCCAACGGGGCGGCCGGCAACCCGCCGATCGCGGCTGCCAGCCGGGAGGCCGACGCCCTGGAGGCCGCGCTGCTCGAGGTGGCCCGCGAGCTGGCCCGGGCGATCGCGCGCGACGGCGAGGGAGCCACCAAGCTGATCACGGTCCGGGTCAGCGAGGCTGTGGACGACGGCCAGGCCCGGCTGGCTGCCCGAGCGGTTGCCTCCAGCAACCTGGTCAAGACCGCCATCCACGGCGGCGACCCCAACTGGGGGCGCATCGTTTGCGCTCTCGGCTACAGCGGCGCCGACCTGGCGCTGGACCGGCTGCGGCTGGAGGTGGGCGGCCTGCCCGTCTTCGCCCAGGGCGCCGGGGTGGAGGTCGACCTCCGCGAGGTCCGCAAGGCCTTCGAGAAGCAGGAGATCGAGGTGGCGGCCGTCCTCGGCCTGGGCCCGGGCGAGGCCGAGGCCTGGGGCTGCGACCTCTCCGAGGAGTACGTGCGCATTAATGCTGAGTACACGACATGACGATCACAGTCGCCGAACGCGCGCGCGTGCTGGTGGAGGCCCTGCCCTACATCAAGCGCTTCTGGGGCCAGAAGGTGGTCGTGAAGCTGGGCGGCAACGCCATGGACCAGCGCAAGGAAGAGACGCTCCTCGACATCGTCCTCCTCCGCTACGTGGGCATGTTTCCGGTGCTCGTGCACGGGGGCGGGCCGGAGATCACCGCCATGGGCGAGCGGCTGGGCCTGAAGGCCGAGTTCCGGAAAGGACTGCGGGTGACCGACGAGAAGACGATCGAGGTGGCCAAGATGGTGCTGACCGGGAAGATCAACCCCGACCTGGTGGCCACCATCAACCGGCTGGGCGGCCAGGCGGTGGGGATGAGCGGCGAGGACGGACCCAGCATCATCGCCGAGGCCCTGGACCCCGAGCTCGGCTTCGTGGGCCGGGTGACGCAGGTCAACGGCGAGCCGATCGAGGCGCTGATCCAGCGCGGCTACATCCCGGTCATCGCCTCCATCGGCCTCGGCTACGACGGCCACGCCTACAACATCAACGCCGACACCGTCGCCGCGGAGGTCGCGGTGGCCCTCGGCGCGGCCAAGCTGATCCTCCTCACCGACGTGCCCGGCGTCCAGAAGAACGGCCAGGTCGCCAGCGAGCTGACCCGGGAGGCGGCGGAGGCGATGATCGCGGACGGCGGCGTGACCGGGGGCATGATCCCCAAGCTGCAGGCCTGCCTGCGCGCCCTGGACGCCGTCCCCTACGCGCACATCATCGACGGCCGCCTGTCGCACTCGCTGCTGCTCGAGCTCTTCACCGAGTCGGGCATCGGGACCATGGTCACGCCATGACACCAGGGTTCATCGAGGAGGCCGACCGCTACCTGATGCAGACGGGCCGCCGCCTGCCGGTGACCTTCACCCATGGCCGGGGCTGCTACGTCTACGACACCGAGGGCAAGGAGTACCTGGACCTGGTGGCCGGCATCGCCGTCAACCTCCTGGGCCACGCGCACCCGGAGGTGGTGGCTGCGCTGGGCCGCCAGGCATCCACGCTGATCCACACCTCCAACCTCTACTACACGCAGCCGCAGGTCGAGCTGGCGCGCCGGCTGGTGGGGCTGAGCTTCCCCGCGCGCGTCTTCTTCTGCAACAGCGGCGCCGAGGCCAACGAGGGCGCGATCAAGATCGCCCGCAAGTGGGGCCTGAGGAACCGGGGGGGCGCCTACGAGATAATCAGCACGCTGGGGTCCTTCCACGGCCGCACGCTGGCCACCGTCACCGCCA
>DATGVT010000347.1:0-4397 GCA_035300005.1 Candidatus Acidiferrales bacterium | reverse complement strand
TCCACGCCGGCGCCCGCCGCCTGCTCGAGCTGGAGGAGGCACGGGTCGACGCCCGCCTGAAGGTGGGGACCCTGCAGGCCGGCCTGGACCTGATCAGCCGGGAAGCCGAGCTGGCGCTGGCGCGGATGCAGGAGATCCGGACGCGGCTGCCCGAGGGGGTCGCGCCCGACGAGGTGCCCGGAGGCAAGGCCCGCGAGCGCGAGATGCGCTCGCTGGAGCGGCGCCTGGAGGAGATCGGCCCCACCAACCCCCTGGCCGAGGCGGAGTGCGCCGAGCTGGAGGAGCGCTTCGAGATCCTGCGCTCCCAGCTGGAGGACATCGCCGCTGCCCGTGCCGACCTGGACCGGCTGGTGGACCGGCTGCGCGAGGAGGAGGACGTCCGCTACGAAGCCGTCTTCGGGGCCGTGGCCGCCAACTTCCAGGAGTATTTCGCGGAGCTTTCGGCCGGCGGCAAGGCCACCCTCCGGCAGGTCGCAGGCGAGGAGGGGCCGGAGAGCGGGGTGGAGATCCTGGTCCAGCCCCCGCGGAAGCGGCTCCAGAACGTGACCCTGCTCAGCTCGGGGGAGCGATCCCTGACCGCCCTGGCGCTGGTGCTGGCCCTGGAAGCCGTCAACCCCAGCCCGTTCGTCATCCTGGACGAGGTCGACGCCGCCCTCGACGACGCCAACGTGGCCCGCTTCGCGGCGCTGATCGAGCGGCTGGGGCAGGAGCGCCAGTTCCTGGTCATCACCCACAACTACCTGACCATGGCCCACGCCGGCGCCCTCTACGGCGTGCACCTGGACGAGAGCGGCTGCTCCCACCTGGTCTCCGCCCGCCTGGAGGAGGTCCGCAAGCCGCGGGCCCGAAGCCGGACCGCCTGATCCCCGTCCGGGTTTAGGATCGCCGCCGTGAACGGAGCGCGCGGGGTGGTCCTCGTGATCGAGGATTCAGCAGCGGCGACCGGCGACCTGGCCGAGGTCCTGGAGAGCGGGGGCTTCACGGTCAGCCGGACTCTCGAGCTGGAGCGGCCGGCGGCTGTCCTGCTGGCCTGGAGGCTGCCCGACCGGGCTGGAGCCCAGGCCTGCCAGGAGGTCCGGGCGCGGGACGCGCTGGTGCCGATCCTGTTCATCTGCGATCGGGAGGCCCAGGGCGGGGCCACCCGCATCCTGGACGCGGGTGCCGACGACTTCCTGGTCAGGCCGTTTCGCAGTGGCGATCTGATCTCGCGCCTGAACGCCCACCTGCGCAAGGCGGAGGCGGCCGGCGCCGCCCGGGCCCGCTTCTTCGTCTTCGGCGGGGTGGAGGTCGACCTCGAGGCCCGCCAGGCGCGGGTGCGCGGGCGGCCGCTGCACCTGGGCCCGCTAGAGTTCAGCCTGCTCGAGTACCTGAGCCTGCACGCGGGGGTGGCCGTGTCCCGGGAGCAGGTCCTGCGCGAGGTCTACGGCTACTCGGGCGACATCGACACCGAGCGGGTGGACCTCCTGGTCCGCCGGCTGCGGGGCAAGCTCGGCGAGGGGCCCGATCTGGGCGGCCGCATCGTCGCCGTCCCCGGCTTCGGCTACCGGCTGGAACGGCGGGCCTGACGCCGTCTCCTCCGTTCGTAGGAGGAGAAATCCATGCCCTGGTACGAAGACAGCGGGCCGGCCGGGAGCCACCCTACGGGCATGCGCTGCCCTCGCTGCGGAATGGTCGCCACCAAGGCCAAGCTGGCCGACGGGACAGCCGGTTGGCAGTGCACCGAGGAGCCCTGCAGCCACCTCTTCCAGGCGACCCAGCTCGGCCGCAGCTGGTCCCAGCTGATGGAGTTCCTGGTCGAGCGGAACCGCCACGAGAGCATCGCCGACCGCTCCCGCTACTGGCAGTAGGTAGCGCGGAGGGAACCCCCCTGGTTCCCCCCGCGGGCCCGCCCTCCTCCGAAGGGCTCCGGGGTCGATGAAGGCGGCCAAGCCGCCTTCGCTCACGGCCGCTGGCCGCCGTTTCTGGAAAATGGCCCCATGGGGGAACCCCAGGGCCGCCTCTGGGAGCGGGTAGCCGGCCGCACCCGCCGCCTCCTCGCCGACGGCTTGCGGGCCCTCGGCCCGCCTCTCTCGGACGCCTTCTACGAGCAGCTCGAGGAGCTCCTGCTGGCCGCCGACCTGGGTCCTGGCCCCGCCACCCGGCTGGCCGCCGGCGTGCGCGCCAAAGGCCCCCGCAGCCGGGCGGAGGCGGTGGCCGCCCTGGAGGCCGAGCTCGCGGCCGCGATGTCTTCCGCACCCAGGCGGCTGAACCTGGACGCCGACCCGGCCTGCATCCTCCTCTTCGGGGTCAACGGCTCGGGCAAGACCACCACCGCGGGCAAGCTGGCGCACCGGCTGCGGCTCGCCGGCCGCCGGCCGCTGCTGGTGGGCGCCGACACCTACCGTGCGGCCGCCATCGAGCAGGCCCGGCTCTGGGCCGAGCGGGCGGAGGTGCCGTTCCTGGCCGGCCGCGAGGGCGGCGATCCGGCCGCCGCCGTCTTCGACGCGCTGCAGTCGGCCGCCGCCCGGGGCCGGGACGTGGTGGTGGTCGACACCGCCGGTCGGCTCCACACCCAGGCCAACCTGCTCCAGGAGCTGGCCAAGGTCGCGCGGGTGGCGGCTCGTGCCCAGCCCGGCGCCCCCCACGAGTCGCTGCTGGTGCTGGACGCCGTCCTCGGCCAATCCAGCCTCAGCCAGGCCCAGAGATTCCACCAGGCGGTGCCGCTCAGCGGCCTGGTGCTGGCCAAGCTGGACGGCAGCGCCCGGGGCGGCGCCGTGGTGGCCATCGAGGAGGCCCTGAGGGCGCCGGTCAAGCTGGCCGGGGTGGGGGAGGACGTGGAGGATCTGGTGGCTTTCGACCCCACCGCCTTCGCCCGCTCGCTGCTCGAGGACGGCTCGGCGCCCGATTGAGCCTGGCCGACCCGCACTGCCACACCCTGGCCTCGGACGGGATGGTGTCGCCGGCGGAGCTGGTGGCCGCCGCCGCGGCCCGGCACCTGGACCTGATCGCGGTCACCGACCACGACACCATGCGGGCCGCTGGGGAGGTGCGGGAGCGCGGCCAGGCGGCCGGGTTGGAGGTGGTGATGGGGATGGAGGTGACCACCCGGTGGCCGGCCCTCACCCACGTCCTGGGCTGGTACCTGGAGAGGCCGGTACGGAGCGGCATGAGCCTCCTGGACACGGTCGACGCCATCCACGAGCAGGGCGGCCTGGCGGTGATCCCACATCCATTCATGCCCACCTGGTTCGCCTCCTGCCAGCCGGGCACCCTGGCCCGCCTGATCCAGCAGCGGGCCCTGGACGGGATCGAGATCGAGTTCAGCGCGCCGATCCCGGCCCGGCGCAAGCGCGTCCTGCTCCGCTTTTACAGGGCCAACCAGGAGCGCCTGGGCGCCGCGCTGGGGAGCAGCGACAGCCACTTCGGCGCTCACGACCTCGGCCGCTGCGCGACCCGCTACGAGGGCGACTTCCAGGCGGCGGTGCGGGAGCGGCGGACCGAGCCCGTCCGTTCCGGCCGGCGGCGGGTGCCGGCCGCCCTGGTCGCCCGGCAGCAGGTCAAGAGCCTGCTCGAGCTGCCGCTGCGGCGGCTGACCCGCCGGCTCTAGCCGGTCCGGGGCTCCTCGAGCCCGAGGCCGAACATGGCCTCCAGGTCGTGGGCCGAGAACTGCTGGAAGGCGACCATGGTCAGGGTTCGCTCGATGCCGTCCAGCTTGAGCAGGCCCTGGGTGACCACCCGGGCCAGCTCGTCGTGCTCGCGCACCCGGAGGATGGCGACGAAGTCCCAGTCGCCGGTCACCGTGTAGGCCTCGGCCACGCCGTCCACGTCCGCCAGCTGGGGGCCCAGCTTCGACACCCCCTCCCGGCTGGCCCGGATCAGCACGAAGGCGGTGACCACGCTTCGGAGTGTAGTTGAGCTAGTCGGGAGGGTTGGCCTCGAACTGGTTGCGCAGGGCCCAGATCCCGTCCACGTAGTTGCGGCTGGACGGGTAGATGCCGTAGCGGCGGGTGGCCCCGGCGCCCTGGTAGTAGGCGGCCAGCGCCAGCTTGGGGTCGTCGAACTCCTCCAGGTAGCGGCGCAGCAGCGCCGACCCCAGCTCCGCATTGTCGTGGGCGTTGCGCAGGTCCACCTGGCGCCCGAGCAGCCAGGGCCCGGCCGTCGCCCCCGTGGCCGGCAGGATCTGCATCATCCCGACCGCGCCGTCCCGGGAGACCAGGCCGTTGTTCCAGCCGCTCTCCCAGTAGGACACGGCCAGCACGAAGCTGCGGCGGAGGCCGTGGGCGCGCGCCGCCGCCGTGAGGATGGCGCGGGCCTGGGCGCCGCGGACGGGCGGCTCGGGAGCGGCTAGAGCGGGGGCGCTGGGCGCCTCAGCCGGGATCACCAGCTCCTGGCCGGGATAGATCAGGCTCGGGTTCTGG
>DATGVT010000346.1:0-9140 GCA_035300005.1 Candidatus Acidiferrales bacterium | reverse complement strand
AGGGGCTGTCGGCTTTCCTGGTGGCGGGGCTGCCGGGGGCGCCGCCGGAGGTGTCCGTGGATGCCTACCCGCCGGCGCCGCTGCCCGCGGTGCCGCCGAAGGCGTCGCCCCAGGCGTTCGAGGCGGCGTCCCGCTTGGGCTCGGTTGCGACCGTGGTCGGGGACGTTCTTCCCCTGTGTCCGGACCTCGGCAACCAGGCGCTGATGGCCAACTTCTCGCTGGGTCCCTGGCTGCACGTCGGGAGCGAGGTCCAGCACCTCGGGCTGGTGGAGGCGGGGGCTGAAGTATCGGTACGCGGGCGGGTCGCCCGCTGGTGGGAGCAGAAGGGACATCGGTTCGTGGAGCTCGACCTGGTCGTGGTGGGGACCGGAGAGCGCCCGCTGGCCCTGGTCCGGCACACCGCGATCTACGAGCCGGCTTCGCGTTAAGGTCGGCCTGCCGCTGGGTGAGATTCCTGTAAATCGAGTTCAAATCGACCCTCGTTCTGATACAATCGAACAGATGTTTGAGCAGGCTGTGGAGCACTTCGAGAAGGGCTTGGCGCTGCTCCAGCAGGTGGACCTGGACACCCTGCGGCCCACCGACATCGGCGAGCGCATCAAGGCCATCCATAGGGTCGGCGACCGGCTCCAGGCGGAGGGCGCACGCTGGGTCGAGGTCTTCGACCGCGAGCGCGGCTTCGGGCCCAGCGGGCACACGTCGTCGGTGAGCTGGATGCGGAACGAGTGCAAGATGTCCGGCTTCTCGGCCGACCGGCACGTGAAGCTGGCCCGCCAGCTGCCCGAGCTGGAGTCGACCTCGAAGGCGCTGGCGGCGGGTGAGATCGGGATCGAGCACGCGCTGGAGATCGCCCGCGCCACCCAGGACCTGGGCCTGGCGGCGGAGAGTGAGCTGCTCTCGGTTGCCAGAGAGAAGGACCCGGCCCAGGTCCGGCTGGCGGCGCGCGACCTCCGCCATCGGGTGGACGCGGATGGGATGGCCCGGCTGGCGGCGGAGCAGTACCGCAAGCGCCGGCTGCGGATCTACGACCTGGCGGATGGCATGGTCGGTCTGGAGGGCGCCCTGCCGCCGGAGGACGGGGCGGCGCTCAGGCTGACCATCGAGTCCCTGGTCGGGATCCCGCCCAAAGGGGACGACCGCAGCCAGGAGCAGCGCAACGCCGACGCCTTTTCTGGGCTGCTGCGCCGCCAGCTGGACTCCGGCAGCCTGCCCTCACTGGGCGGGCGCAAGCCCCAGCTGACGGTGGTGGTGCAGGCCGAGACCCTGGCCGGGCTGGCAGGGGCGCCGGCGGCCCGGCTGGAGGGCGCCGGTCCCATCAGCACCGAGACCGCCAGGCGGCTCTTGTGCCGCGGTGGGGCCAGCTTGATGACGGTCAACCGCAAGGGCGTGGTGCTAGACCTGGGTCGCTCCAAGCGGACTGCCAGCGAGGGCCAGCGGCGGGCGCTCTCGGCTAGGTACAAACACTGCTGCATTCCCGGCTGCGACCGGGAGGCACGCTTTTGCGAGCCCCACCACCTGGACGAGTGGGGGCAGGGCGGCGGTACCTCGGTAGGGCGGATGGTGCTGCTTTGCTCCAAGCACCACGTGCTGGTGCACGAAGGAGGCCGGCCAATGGAGGAACCCCGAGCGGGATAACGAGCACCTACGTTCCGGCCAGCTGCTCCACCAGCGGAGCCAGCCCGCCCAGCTCCGGCGTCGCGAGCAGGAAGTAGGAGAGGCCGAGCCGCTCGCGGAGCATCCTGACCTTGTCAACCAGGAATGACAGCGGGCCGATGAAGACGTGTGGAGACTCCTCCAGCTCCGCCACCGTCAGGGTCGCCCCCAGGTTGGCCTTCAGCCGCTCCGAGATCTCGCTCAGCTGCGGCCGGGGATCGTCGACCACCGCCACCGGCCCGATCGCGGGATAGGTGTTCAGCTCCAATCCGGCGAAGCGCTCCCCGGCCGCCTCCCGCACCCAGCCCACCTTCTCGGCCGTCCCCTCCAGGGTCAGGGTGCGCACGTTCTCGGCGTTGAAGGGCGTCCGCGGCGCAAAGCCGACGATGTCGGCCTCGCGCGCGGCCAGACGCAGCAGCCGGGGACCGCCGCCGCCGACCATGAACGGCGGGTGCGGCTTCTGCGCGGGCTTCGGCCGCCCGTCCATGTCCTTGAGGCGGTAGTGCTCGCCGGCAAGCGTGAAGGAACCTTCTCCGAACAGGCCCTTCAGAACCTTGAGGCTCTCCTCCAAGCGTGCGATCCGGACGCCCGCCCCATCGAAGCTGAGGTTTGTGCGCTCGTACTCGACCTGGTTCCAGCCCGCGCCCATCCCGATCTCCAGGCGGCCGCCGCTGAGCTGGTCCACGGTGGCCAGGTCCTGGGCCAGGACCGCCGGATGCCGCAGGTCGTTGTTGAAGACGATGGTGCCCACCCGCAGTCGTTCGGTGGCGTCGGCCACGCACTGCAGGGTCGGGATGGGTGCCAGCTGGTCGAGCAGGTGGTCGGCGATCAGCGCCACCGAGTAGCCGATCTCCTCCGCCGCCCGGGCGCGCTCCTGGAGCTCCTTCCGGCTCACCACCCGGCCACAGCCGAAGGCGAAGCGGAAGGGTCTCATGCGGCCTTCCAGGCTGGGCCCAGGTCCCGCCAGATGTGGTCGGCCCAGGCCAGGTACTGCCTGTCGCCCGGGTGGAGTCCGTCGCCGGCGACCCAGCCAGGGGTGTCCAGGCCGGTTCGGCTCAGCTCGAAGAGATCGACCCAGCCGAAGCCGCGCCGGTCCGCTTCCTCGCGCGCGATTGCGTTGACCTGAGACAGGCGGCGCCGGATCTGGGCCGGCGCGCCGAAGCCGGCGGCTGCTGGTGCTGCCGACCAGTCGGGGACCGAGATGCACCAGACTCTGCCCGCCGGCAGGCGCAGGTCGGCGACCGCGTCGTAGATGCGTACCAGCGACGCCCGGTAGGCGGCCTCCGAGCGGCCCTGCACGACGTCGTTGGCGCCGATCAAGATCGTGACCAGGTCGGGTCGCAGCTTCTCCAGCAGCGGCAGCTCCCGCCTGATCAGGTCCTCCGTGGTGAAGCCGTTGACCGCGGGGTTGGTGACCTCGACCCTCACCCTGGTGCCGCGTTCCAGCCTGCGCGCCAGCCGGCTGGGAAAGCTCTGCGCCGGCCCCGAGGCCCCGGTGCCGATCGTGTAGGAGTCGCCCAGGGCCAGGTACCGAAACGTCCGCGTGGGCGTCCTAACGCTGGACATCGCGCAGCGCGCTCCAGACCTCGACCTTGGTCCGGATCCGCCGGATCACCTCCGAGGTGAACTCGTCGGTGTGGTGGTGCCCACCCAGGTCGGCGGTGCGCACGCCGTCGGAGACGGCCTCCAGCGTGGCCTCGTAGATGGCGCGCGACGCGAGATGCGGCTCCTCGCCCTGCATGTAGCCGAGCAGCCCCGCGACGGCCAGGATCATGGCCATCGGGTTGGCGACGTTCTTGCCCTCCAGGGCGGGCGCCGTCCCGTGCGGGGCTTCGGTCATCGCCACGGTGACCGCGCCCTCGGCGCCGAGGGCGAGCAGCACCGACTCCGCGCCCGCGATGGTGCCGAACATCTGCATGACCAGATCGCTCAGATTGTCCCCATCCCGGTTGAGCGCCGGGATCACCAGCGCGTCGCCGTGGGTGGTGAGCAGGAGCGCGTAGGTGGCGTCGATCAGCTGCGGCTGGTAGCGGACGTCGGGGTTGCGGGCGGCGGCGGCGTCCAGCTCCTCCTTGAACATGCCCTCGTACACCGGGCTGACCGTGTGCTTGGGGCCCCCGAAGACGCTGGCACCCAGCCGCCGCGCGTGCTGGAAGGCGTACTCCGCGACCACCCGGCAGGTCCGCCGGCTGATCTTCTCAGTCCGGAACGCCCACTCTTCCTGGTCTTTGCCCTCGCGCCACTCCCTGGCGCCGTAGGCGTCGTCGACCGCCATCCGAATCACGGAGATGGGCGCGTGCACCCCCACGACCGGGGCCACGCCCGGGATCCGGCGCCCGGTGCGCACGATGACCTGGCCGCCGATCTCCTTGCGCAGGAGGGCGTTGGGGCTCCCGACGTCGGGCGTGCGGTCGGGGGTGATGGTGGCCGCCTTGAGGCCAAAGCCGCAGTCCAGCAGCGCGGCCGCCGCTTCCAGCACGACCTGGTTGCGCGTCTCCCGCCGCTGGTTCAGGGACAGATCAAAATGGAGCAGCTCGAGGGGGAGGCTGATCAGCTCGGGATCGAACAGCCGGAGGGCCTCGCGCAGCAGCTCCTCGCCGGTCTGGTCGCCGTGGAGGACGACTATCCTGGCCCGAGCCACGAGCCAGAATCATAGGGGTGGGTCCCAAAGCGCCCGCCCGGCTCTGGTACTATTGACACCGCCTAGGGAAACTAGGCTTTTCTTTTTGAAGCGACTGAAGGCCCCAGCGAAGAACCACCCATGGAAGAGCTCATCACCCTCCAGTGCGGCGACTGCAAGCGCCGCAACTACCAGACGGTCAAGAACAAGAAGAACGACCCTGACCGCCTGGAGCTGAAGAAGTACTGCCGCTGGTGCCGTAAGCACACCTCCCACCGGGAAACCAAGTAAGTTGAGACCACCGGCAGGCCTCAACTGATGGCCATAACCGCCAAGAACCGCAGCGAAGGCTCGGCCGATGAGATCCCGGGCGTCGCCTTCCTGCGCGAGACCTACGAGGAGCTGCGCAAGGTCGTCTGGCCGACGCCCCAGGAGCTCTACCGCTACACCATGGTCGTGATCGTGACCGTGATCGTGATCTCGACCTTCATCGGGGCCGCGGACGCCGGGGTCAGCGAGGTCGCGCGCCGGCTCATCTACACGGGGGTAGCTAAATAACCATGGCCGTCGAAAGAGCCGCCCAGGCCGAGGACCAGGTGCAGTGGTACGTCGTCCATGCCTACTCGGGCCACGAGGAGAAGGTCAAGAAGAACCTCGAGAAGCGCATCGAGTCCATGGACATGCAGGACAAGATCCTGCAGGTCCTGGTGCCGATGGAGGACGAGATCGAGATCAAGGACGGCAAGCGCCGGCACGTCCAGAAGCGGATCTTCCCCGGCTACATCCTGGTCAAGATGGTGATGTCGGACGACTCCTGGTACGTGGTCCGCAACACGCCCGGCGTGACCAGCTTCGTCGGCTCCGGCAACAAGCCGGTGCCCCTCTCCGAGAAGGACGTCTCCAAGATCCAGCGCCAGATGAAGCAGGAGGCGCCCAAGATCCGGGTCGAGTTCCAGGTCGGCGAGAGCGTGCGCGTGGTGGACGGGCCCTTCACCGACTTCCACGGCAAGGTCGACGAGATCAACCCCGAGAAGGGCAAGCTCAAGGTCCTGGTCAACATGTTCGGCCGGGAGACGCCCGTCGAGCTCGACCTCCTGCAGGTCGAGAAGGTGCATTAGTCAGTCGCGATGGGCAAGAAGAAGATCCGGGCCGTCCTCAAGCTGGAGCTGACCGCCGGCCGCGCCACCCCGGCGCCGCCGGTCGGCACCGCGCTGGGCCCGCACGGCATCAACATCATGGAGTTCTGCAAGGCCTACAACGAGAGGACCCAGGCCCAGCAGGGCGACGTGGTGCCGGCCGAGATCACGATCTTCGAGGACCGCAGCTTCTCCTTCGTTCTGAAGACGCCCCCCGCCGTCAACCTGCTCAAGAAGGCGGCCGGGATCGAGAAGGGGTCGGCCAAGCCCAACCGTGAGAAGGTGGGCCAGGTCACGCGCGACCAGGTGCGCGAGATCGCCCGCACCAAGGCCCGGGACCTGAACGCCTACGAGATCGAGAAGGCCGTCAACATGATCGAGGGCACCGCGCGTTCGATGGGCCTCGAGGTCACTGGTTAGATATGCCCAAGAAGCGTTCGAAGAAGTACCTGGAGGCCCTGCAGAAGGTCCAGGCGGCGGTCTCCGCCAACGGCGACGGGGGCCTCGATCCGGCCCGCGCCTGCGAGATGGTGAAAGAGACCTCGACGGTCAAGTTCGACGCCACCGTCGAGGCCCACATCCGGCTGGGGGTGGACCCGCGGCACGCGGACCAGCAGGTGCGCGGCTCGGTGGTGCTGCCCCACGGCACCGGCAAGCACGTCCGGGTGCTCGCCTTCGCACAGGGCGAGAAGGCGCGCGAGGCGCAGGAGGCGGGAGCCGAGTTCGTGGGCGGCGAGGACCTGGCCAAGCGCATCTCGGAGGGCTGGACTGACTTCGACGTGGCCATCGCCACGCCCGACTTGATGAGCAAGGTCGGACCCCTGGGCAAGGTGCTTGGCCCCCGCGGCCTGATGCCCAACAACAAGTCGGGCACGGTCACGTTCGACGTCGGCCGGGCCGTCCGCGAAGCCAAGGCGGGCAAGGTCGAGTTCCGCACCGACAAGTTCGGCATTGTGCACACGCCGATCGGCAAGGTCAGCTTCAGCGACGGCCAGCTGCGCGAGAACCTGGCGGCCCTGGTGGAGGCGCTCAACCGGAGCAAACCGACCGGAGCCAAGGGGCAGTACCTGCGCACCGTCTACCTGAGCGCTACCATGGGCCCCTCGGTCCCCGTCGACGTCAGAGAGGCGGCCAAGCTCACGACCTCTTAGGAGGCTTGCCATGTTCGGTACCGTCGCCAGGTTCCGCGTCAAGAGCGGCAAGGAGCAGGAGCTCATGACACTCAGCCAGGAGTTCGAGCAGAGCCCGCCGGAGGCCTGGATGTCAACGACCATCTACAAGAGTGCGGCCCACCCGGGTGAGTACTGGATGGCCGTCGCCTTCCGTGACGAGGCCAGCTACAAGGCCAACGCGGACTCGCCCCGGCAGCAGGAGTGGTACGAGAAGATGCGCGCCGTGCTGGAGTCCGACCCGGAATGGCACGACGGCGAGGTGGTCCGGGCCGAGCACCGGCATTAGATGTAGGGGCGGGACATGTCCCGCCCCTACGATATAATCCAGGCCTGCCCTAGACAGCAGGTGTCGCGCGTGCGCGCGTGACTTAATTCCCTGCCGAGGCTCGCGAGTGTCCTCCTGGCTGTCGTGGGCGGGAGGATTTTTTTATGCGCAAAGAGAAGAAGGCCGAGCAGGTGGACCTGCTCGCGGAGCGATTGAAGGCGGCCCGGGTGGCGGTGCTGACCGACTACCGGGGCCTGACCGTCAAGCAGCTGGAGGACCTGCGGGCGCGCCTGCGCACGCAGGAGGTCGAGTACCGGATCGTCAAGAACACGCTCTTCCTCCGAGCCGCGGCCCAGGCCGGGCAGCCCGCACTCGAGGCCGTGCTCAAGGGTCCGGTGGCGATCGCCTTTGGCTTCGAAGACCTGGGCACCCCCGCCCGCCTCCTGGGCGAGTGGGTCCGCGCCACCAGGCTCAAGCTCGACATCGTCGGAGGGCTGGCCGAAGGCCGCGTGCTCGGCCCCGACCAGGTCAGGCAGCTGGCGGACCTACCGCCGCGGGAGGTGCTGATCGCCCAGCTGCTGGGCACTCTGCAGACGCCGATCGCTCAGCTGGCAAGCATCCTCCAGGCGCCCGTGCAGCAGCTGCTGGGCGTGCTGGAGTCCTACAAAACCAAGTTGGAGGCAGCTTAGATGGCGACCAAGGTCACCCCCAAGGATTTCGTGGAAGCCCTCAAGACCTGGAGCGTCCTCGACGTGGTCGAGGCCGTGAAGGCGATCGAGGACGAGTTCGGCATCAAAGCCGCGGCGCCGGCCGCGGTGGCCTCCGGCCCGGCGCCCGCCGCGGCGGCTCCGGCGGAGGCAGCTGAGGAGGAGAAGACCGAGTTCACGGTCACGCTCCAGGCTGTCGGGGACAGCAAGATCAACGTGATCAAGGCCGTCCGCGAGCTGACGCAGCTGGGCCTCAAGGAGGCCAAGGACCTGGTCGACGCGGCGCCCAAGCCGGTGCTGGAGAACGTCAGCAAGGCCGACGCCGAGAAGGCGCTGGCCAAGCTCAAGGAGGCCGGCGCCACCGCCGAGATCAAGTAGCCGGGTCCGCCTTTCGACAAGTTGCCGTAAGGCGGCCGGGCGAGCCGGAATTTCGGCTACAGTGATGGGCTTCGTTCGGACGGGCGGGCAAGCTGGCCCGCCTTCGAGCGTTGTAACAGGGATGGGGGCGGCCGTCGGGCACTCGCCGACTGGCCGTCACGGAAGGAAGGAGGAAGGGTTTGCTGGCGACGCGCCAGCGGCGTGTTGTATTGGGCTTTGCCATTTTCCTGCTGCTCGCGGGAACTGGCGTCTTCGTGCTGCTGCAGAGGCCCGCCCGCGCCGAGGGCGCCGCCACCCTGAGCATCTTCACCGGCAGCGTCCAGGTCGAGCGAGGGGGATCTACCGCCTTCGCCCTGGGACACACCGGCGACATCCTGCGCGGGGGCGACACAGTCCTCACCGGCCCCAGCAGCAAGTCGATGATCTCCTACCCCGACGGGTCGCTGACGCGGCTCGACGCCGGCACCCAGCTCACCGTCCGAAGCGTCGCCCGGGCGAGCGGAGGGGGCTGGGGAATGGACTCTTACCAGGCTTCGGGCAAGACCTGGAACCGGGTGGTGCAGCTGGTGGGCGGGGGATCGTTCCGCGTGTCGGGTCCCAACAGCTCCACGGCCGAGGTGCGGGGGACCGAGTTTTCCATGCTCATCGAGATGTCCAACGGCAAGCCGGTGGTGCGGGTCGACGACTGGTCGGGGGCGGTCGACGTCAGCGCCCAGAACGTGCGCGTGTCGCTGCTGGGCGGCCAGAGCAGCTCGGTCCGCCCCAGCCAGCCCCCGTCGGCACCCGCCCCCATCCCGCCCGGCGACCGCCTCGATTCCTGGACCGTCTTCAACCAGACCGCGGACGGCGCCGGCGCCGGCGGCGGGGCGCCGGCGGCCATGAGCTCCAGCACCCTGAGTCCCGGTCAGAGCGCGCCCGTCCAGACGGGATCGGCCGGCGACGGGCAGAGCGACCTGGAGTTCACGCTGGGCTGGCCGGGATCCACCTTTGAGCTGACCGTCTACGACCCCGACGGGCAGGTGTATGACCGCCAGTCCTCGGGTACGCCCTCGGTGGGGATCTACGTGCCCAAGGCTCGGCCGGGGACCTGGAGCTACAGCGTGCGGGACATCGAGTCCTGGCCGGGCGAGATCTGGTGGGTGATCGTCAGCCGGGTCAATCCCTCGCGGCTGGACCCGCAGCCGGTGTTCGCGACCAACGCCTGTGACC
>DATGVT010000345.1:0-1962 GCA_035300005.1 Candidatus Acidiferrales bacterium | reverse complement strand
TCCTGGCCGCCTACCTGCTGGGCGCCGGGGCCCGCGACCCCCGCCTCGACGACCTGGCCCGCGACTTCCTGGGCGCCACCGTCCTCAGCGTCGAGGAGCTCCTGGGCACCGGGCGCAACCTGCGCAAGCCCTCGCAGGTGGAGGCGGCCCGCTGCGCCGACTTCGCGGCCGCGCGCGCGCGCGCCATCCTGCAGCTGCGGCCGCGGCTGGAGGCGGAGATGCGCAACCTGGGCGTCGACTACCTCTTCCACGAGATCGAGCTGCCGCTGGCGCGGGTCCTGGCCGGGATGGAGACGGAGGGCGTCGCCATCGACGTCCCCTACCTCCAGGTCATGGGCCTCGAACTGGCCGAGCAGCTGAGCCAGATCGAGGCCGAGGTGGCCGAGGTGGCCGACGGCGAGGTCAATCTGAACGCGCCCCAGCAGCTGGCCTCCCTGCTCTTCGAGCAGCTCAAGCTGCCGGTCGGAAGGCGCACCAAGACCGGCTACTCGACTGACGCCGACACCCTGGAGTTCCTTCGCGACAAGCACCCGATCGTGCCCCGGATCCTGGACCACCGCCAGCTGGCGAAGCTGAAGTCCACCTACATCGACGCCCTGCCCCAGCTGGTCGATCCCACCACCGGCCGCGTCCACACCTCCTTCGGGCAGGCCGCCACCGCCACCGGGCGGCTCTCCTCGTCCAATCCCAACCTGATGAACATCCCCATCCGCACCGAGCTCGGCCAGCGCATCCGGCGCGCCTTCCGGGCCGGGCGGGTCGGCTGCGGGCTGCTCTCAGCCGACTACTCGCAGATCGAGCTCAGGATCGCCGCCCACCTCTCGGGCGATCCCCAGATGCAGGCCGCCTTCGCGGCCGGGCAGGACATCCACACCGCGACCGCCGCCGCCGTCTTCAAGGTTCCGCTGGAGCAGGTGGACCCCAACCAGCGCCGCCTGGCCAAGGTGGCCAACTTCGGCTCCATCTACGGCCAGGGGGAGCACGGGCTCTCCCAGCAGCTCAGCATCCCGGGCGACGTCGCGCGTGAGTTCCTGGGCTCCTACTGGGGCACCTACGGCCGCCTGAAGGAGTACCTCGACGGCGTCCGCCAGAAGGCGCGCGAGGAGGGCCTCGTGGTCTCGGCGACCGGCCGCCGGCGGGCCATCCCCGACCTCCGCTCGCCCAACTACCAGCTGCGGGCGGCGGCGGAGCGGATGGCCATCAACTTCCCCATCCAGTCGCTGGCGGCGGACATCATCAAGATCGCCATGGTGCGGCTGCAGGGCGAGATCGACGAGGCCGGGTTGGAGGGGCGGATGCTCCTGCAGGTGCACGACGAGCTGCTCTTCGAGGTGCCGGAGGCCGAGCTGGACACGTTCGCCGAGATGGTGCCCCGCGTCATGACCGGCGCCTACGAGCTGGAGACCGGGATCGAGGTGGAGACCAGGGCCGGGCCGAACTGGGCCGACCTGCAGAAGCTGGCCACGGTCCGCGCCTAGTCAGCCTTGCCCGAGCTCCCGGAAGTCGAGACCATCGTCGCCGACCTGCAGCCGGGGCTGACCGGCGTCCGCATCCTGGGGGCCGAGGTGCGCCATCCGGCCATCGTGCGTCACCCCGAGCCGCGTCTCTTCGAGGCTGGGGTCCGCGGCCGCGTCATCGAGCGTTTGACGCGGCGCGGCAAGTACATCCTGATGCAGCTCGACGATTCGCAACTCCTGGTGGTGCACCTGGGCATGTCCGGGCAGCTGCGCCTGGTCGATCCTGGGCTGCCGCTGGAGCCGCACACCCACGCCGTCTTCACGCTGTCGAGCGGGCGCCAGCTCCGCTACCGTGACGTGCGCCGCTTCGGGCGGCTCCTGCTGGGCACCGAAGCCGAGCTCCTGCGCCTGCGCGCGCTGCCCCGGTTGGGCCCCGAACCCCTCGACACCGCCTTCCGGCCGGCCGACCTCTACCGCCGGCTGCAGCACCGGCGGGCTCCGCTGA
>DATGVT010000344.1:0-3546 GCA_035300005.1 Candidatus Acidiferrales bacterium | reverse complement strand
TCGGTGGCGGCGCTCTGGATAGCCACCGTCTGCCCGTCCTTCTGGACCTCCTGGGCCCCGAAGCCCCAGAGAACTCCCAACCAGCTGGCCGCCGCGCTGAACGTGTGGTCGAGAGCGACCGCCAGCGGCGCACCGCCCGCCCGGACCAGGGCCCCGTACGTCGCCAGGTCGGCCAGGGTGTCGACGAACGCCGGCCGCCCAACCCTGCCCCACAGGTCCTGGCGGTAGATCCACGCCGTGGGCAGGTAGGCGAAGGGCAGCGCGCGCCAGTGGCCGTCCACCAGGCACTGCTGGGCGATGGCTTCGTGGAAGGGCCCCTGCTCGTGCTGCATCCCCAGGGCGACGTCGCTGACGTCCGCGCAGGCCGAGCTCCAGGCCCAGGGCATCAGGTCGCGGAGCTGGACCAGGTCCAGGCCGGTGTTCGCCTGTACCGCGGCCTGCAGCCGCGCGACCAGCTGAGATGGCGCCACCACCTCCAGGGCGGCCTTCCAGCCCGGGTGCTGGGCGGCCCAGCGCTGGACCAGGTCCTTGAGCTTGAGGTCGGCCGGCGGCAGCGGCCCGGTGCCGGCCAGCAGCTGCAGCTCGCCGCCGGCGGCCAGCGAGGCGCTCGCTGAAGGCGCCGGCGTCGCCGCCGTCGAGCAGGCGAGCAGGTCGGGTCCGGCCACCAGCGCCGCCACCGCCAGCGCTCCCCGGCGCAGGAACTCGCGGCGCCTCATCCCATCTGCGCGGAGGCTAGCAAACGGGTCGGGCGCTAAGATGGGTCGATCCGGGGGGTCCCGAATCGAAATGAGTGAGAGGGGGGTCCTGTCATGACGGAAGGAAAGAAGAAGGCCAAGTCCGGCTGGTCACGCCGAGACTTTCTGCGCACAGCCGGGGTGGCTGCCGCCACCATAGCCTTCCCGGAGATCATCATCTCCTGTGGCGGCCCGTCCGGTGGGGGCCCCACGGCCGCCGTCCCCAAGCCGCGCAAAGGCGCCTCCATCCGGCTGCTGCAGTGGAACAGCTTCGTCAAGCAGGCCGACGCCGAGTTCAAGCGCCAGATGGTCGAATGGGGTGACGCCAACGGCGTGACGGTGGCATTTGAGGGCGTCTCCGGCGACCAGCTGCAGCCCAAGACCGCTGCCGCGGTCGAATCAAACTCCGGTCCCGACATCATCCAGATGCAGTACGGCTGGCCCCAGCTCTACACCGAGGCCTGCCTGGACGTCAGCAACGAGGTCAACCTCCTGATCAGCAAGCTGGGCAAGCCGGATCCGGTCAACGAGGCCTTCTGCAGGGTTAACGGCACCTGGCGGGCGATCCCCTACACGATCGTGCCCAACGCCTGGACCTATCGCACCGACTACTTCCAGCAGGCGGGCGTAACCAGCTTCCCCAAGACCTGGGACGAGCTGGCTGCCGCCGCGCCCAAGCTCAAGGCAACCGGCAAGCCGATCGCCCAGACCGACGGCCACGCCTACGGCGACTCCCTGACGATGTGGAACCCGGTGCTCTGGGGATTCGGCGGCAAAGAAGTGAACGCCGACGGCAAGACCGTCGCCATCAACTCCAAGGAAACCCGGGACGCCATCAAGTGGGCGCAGGGGGCCGTCAAGAACGGCTTTGTCGTGCATCCGGAGTGGCTCGACCCCGACAACAACCAGGCCTACCACGCCGACCGCATCAGCGGGACGCTGAACGGCGCCAGCATCTACATCCGGGAGAAGATCGAGTTCCACAAGTACACCGACGTCACCAACAACGCGCCCATGCCCAGCGGCCCCAAGGGCACCTTCGCCATGAACCTGATCTTCAACCACGCGGTGATGAAGTGGTCGCCGGATGCGGAGACCGCCAAGGCGCTGATTCTCCACCTGATGGAGAAGGACCAGTACCTGAAGTGGACGACGGTCGCGAGCGGCTACAACGCCGGCCCCTTCAACGCCTTCCACGGCGACCCTGTCTTCAGGAGCGATCCCAAGCTCAAGGCCTTCGAGGACGTTGTGGCCCCGGGCAAGTGGCCGGGCTGGCCGGCCATGCCGAGCAAGAAGACGGCGCAGGCCCAGACGCAGTACATCGTCGCTGACATGTTCGCCAAGGCGCTGGCCAACGGCGGGACCGGGGACATGGAGGCGGCCGTCAAGGAGGCCGAGTCTCGGCTGAAGGCGATCTTCGAGCGCCCAGGCTAGAAGGCCTGGCCGGCGGTTAGATGGGTACAGCCACCCGGCGCGTGGACAGCGTCCCGGTCTGGTACCAGCGGCGCGTGCGGATCTACGACCGTGAGGCGCCGCTCGGGTACCTGCTGCTGGTCCCCACCCTCGGCATCCTCGGGATATTCCTGCTCTATCCCTTCCTTTTCGGGATGTGGCTCTCGGTCACGGATTCGGAGCTCGGCACCCTCGGGAAGTTCATCGGCCTCGGGAACTACCGCTTCGAATTTCGCAATACCGACGGCGTCTTCTACGGAGCCGTGGCCAACACCTTCCTCTACACAGGCGTCACGACCGTCTTCAAGCTCGGCCTCGGCCTGGTGATGGCGCTCCTTCTGAACCAGGTCTTCCCCTACCGGCGCTTCGTGCGGGCGGCCCTGCTACTTCCTTACATCATCCCGACCGTGCTCAGCTACGAGGCCTGGAGGTGGATGTTCGATCCGACCTTCAGCGTCATGAACTGGCTCTTGGTGCACACCCACCTGGTGCCCTATCCCGGGCCGGACTGGCTGGGGGTGCCCGCCAACGCGATGGCGGCGCTGATCATCGTCAACATCTGGCGGGGTGCGCCTTTCTACGGCATCTCCTTCCTGGCCGGGATGCAGGTCATCCCGCTCGACCTCTACGAGGCGGCCCGGGTGGACGGCGCCAGCCGCTGGCAGCAGTTCACCAGCATCACGCTCCCGATGCTGCGGCCGATCCTGCTGGTGGTCCTGCTGCTCTCCACCATCCTCACCTTCGCCGACTTCCAGGGGCCGTTCGTGCTCACCAACGGGGCCCCCTACAACAGCACCCAGCTGCTCGCCATCTGGGCCTATCAGTGGGGCATCCCGGGGGGCGCCATCGGCCTGGGCGCCGCCATCTCGCTGGTGCTCTTCCCGCTGCTGACGGTCGTGGTCGCGGGCGTCCTCTTCCTGCTCCGGAGGCCCGAGTGATGGCCGTCCAGGAGCTTCGGCTAAAGATGCGCAAGCCGGGTACCGGCGGCGTCATCGGCGACACTCTCGCCGGCCGCGTGATCCGCATCTACCTCCCCGTGCTCGCCTTCCTGCTGGTGACGCTGTTCCCCTTCTACTGGATGGCGGTCACGTCGTTCAAGTCGGCGTCAGAGCTGTTCGACTTCGCGGTCAGCCCGCTCTGGGTGCGCCAGCCGACCCTGGCCTGGTACCAGCACCTCTTCAGCCAGACCAATTTCCCTCATTGGGCGGTCAACACGACGGTGGTGGCGATCGTCTCCACCAGCATCTCCCTCTTCTGCAGCATCCTGGCCGGCTACTCGCTGGCCCGGCTGCGCTATCGTGGCGCCGACTCCATCGGCTGGGGCATCTTCGTCACCTACCTGGTGCCGCCCACGCTGCTC
>DATGVT010000343.1:0-4115 GCA_035300005.1 Candidatus Acidiferrales bacterium | reverse complement strand
CGGCACAGCATTGACCAGGAGCTGGTGCCGATAGACTGGACCGGGGTCTTCTGGAAGAAGACGGGGGATTGAGGCCCGAGTGAGTGCGGGCCAGGTTCAGCCACCTCCAGAGAGACCTGAGGACGCTTCCCCCGCTCGCGTCCGCCCGTACCTGGGGGCGAGCTCCAGCTGGGCACTCCTGAACCTGATGCGCGCATCTTTTCAGAACTGGATCCTGCCGTCGTTGCTGCGTCGCGCGGCGACGCTTTCCTCAGCTCGTTACCTTCTCGACAAGCGAGTCCGCCTGCGGACTCGACTTGGTATCGAGGTGGACGTCCGCGTGCGCGACATGGGCGGTCCGATAGACGTCTTCGCCCTCGGCGCCTACGACTACTCGGCGATTGATTGGAGTCGGCTCGAGTACGTCATCGACGCCGGCGCACACGTTGGTTCTCTCAGCCTCATGGTCGCCTCGCGCTCGAACTGCAGGGTCCTCGCGCTGGAGCCAAACCGCGCTACGTACCGACTCCTGGAGCGTAACGTGGCGATGGCGGGCCTGGAGGCAAGGGTGCACTGCCTCAACGTCGCCCTGGGGAGCAGCGCGGGCGAGCGCTGGCTGTCCAGCACGAAGCTGTCACCCGCCTCGACGATCGTGCCCGGGGTCGCAGGTGACGGAGGTCATCCAGTCCACTGCCTCACCCTGTCTGACGCATTTGCGGCCAGCGGATTCCCACGAGTGGACCTGCTGAAGATCGACATCGAGGGCTCAGAGTACGAGGTCTTCGGAGAGCTCGATCCGGGTCAACTGCGAGATGTGGCCGCGGTGGTGCTTGAGTGTCATCCGTTGTCAGGCCACTCGGTACAGGAAGTGGTCCTCAAGCTTCACCGGACCGGCTTCCAGGTTGCCAGCGAACCTCAACCCGGTTGCACCATGCTGCTGGCAATCAGATAGAGGAGCGCAGTCGTTGAATCGCGCTCAGCCGACCAGCTCGCGAGCCCTCGCCACCACCTGGGCGGCGAGCTCGTAGCGACCTGCCGAAGGGATCACGTAGGCCCCTTGCACTCGCCCGCGCACGCGATCCAGCACCTCCAGGACCAGCTCCACCCCGACCTCCGGCGCCTGCTCGCCGGCGGCCGCCACCCGCTCCCGCACCGAGTCCGGGACGCTGATGCCGGGCACCTCGTTGTGCAGGTACTCGGCCTGGCGCGGGGAGTGGAGCGGGAGCAGGCCGACCAGAACCGGCACCTCCACCGGCCCCAGCCGGTCCCAGAAGGCCAGGAAGGCGTCGCTGTCATAGATCGGCTGCGTGACCAGGAAGTGTGCGCCCGCCTCCAGCTTCCGGCGCAGGAGCCGGGCTTCCTTGTCGAGGTCGGCCGCCGCCGGGTTGACGGCCGCCCCCACGAAGAAGGAGGCCTGGCGCCCAATCGGCGTGCCGTTGGCGTCCAGACCCTGGTTGAAGCTGGATAGGATCGTGATCAGGCCCACCGAGGAGACGTCCCAGACCGCGGTCGCGTTCGGGTAGTCGCCCACCCGCGGTGGGTCTCCACGCAGGCAGAGCACGTTCCGGATTCCGAGCGCGTGGGCCCCGATCAGCTCCGACTGGATCGCCATCAGGTTGCGGTCGCGGGTGGTGAAGTGGGCGATCGCCTCCAGGCCGACCTGCTGCTGCACCAGCGCGGCGCAGCTCAGGACCCCCATCCGCAGCCGGGCCATGGCGGAGTCGGTGATGTTCGCGAAGTCGACCCCGGCCTCCTTGAGCAGGCGCGCGCCCTCCAGCATCCGGCGGGGGTCGATGCCGCGCGGCGGAGTCAGCTCGACCGAGATGACGAAAGATCCGGCGGCCAGCTGCTCGGCCAGCCGGGAAGGGGTGGCCGAGCGGGCGCCCGCCGTTTCCCGGCGCCGGACCGCCGCCGGCGCCGAGGTCACCGAGGGGGCGGCCCTGCGGTCGAGCGCGGCCCGCATGGCGGCGACGTGCTCGGGCCCGGTGCCGCAGCAGCCGCCGACGATCCGGACCCCGGCTTCCAGGAAGCGACGCGCGGCCCCCGCGAAGTAGTCGGGGCCGGCGGCGTAGACCAGCCGACCCGCCATCCTCTGCGGCAGGCCTGCGTTCGGCATCACCGACACCGTCCCCGCTCCCGCCTCCAGCAGCCGTCTGGCGACGCCCAGCGCGTCCTCAGGGCCGGAGCCGCAGTTGACCCCGATGGCGAGGACGCCGAGTGGCGCCAGCGTCTCCACCACGGCTCGGGCGGCGTCGGCCGAGGCCATCGACTCCTCGTCGAAGGTCAGCTGAGCGATCACCGGCAGCCGGGAGGCCACCCGGCGCGCCACGCGCACGGCGAGGGACAGCTCGCCCAGCGCCGTGAAGGTCTCCAGGATCAGGAGGTCCACGCCGCCCTCCAGCAGCGCCGTGATCTGCTCGGCGAAGATGCGCTCGGCCGAGCTCAGCTTGATGGCGCCGATCGGCTCCAGCGGCCGGCCCAGAGGCCCGACCGACCCCGCCACCAGCACCGGCCGCCCGGAGGCGTTGCGCGCCTCCACGGCCAGCCGGGCGCCGGCGACGTTGATGTCCTTCAGCTGCAGCTCCAGGTAGTGCTCGCCCAATCGGAAGCGGTTGGCCCCGAAGGTGTTGGTCTCGATCACGTCGGCGCCGGCCGCGATGTAGTCGCGGTGGACGGCGCGCACCAGCGCGGGGTCGGTGAGGTTCAGCTCCTCCAGGCAGCGGCCGGGCTCCACGCCGCGGGCGTAGAGCTCGGTGCCCATGGCGCCGTCGAAGAGGACGGGGCCCCCGGCCAGAAGCGACTGCAGGCGGTCCAAGATCCAGCAGTCTACCGACGAGCCAGGTTGCCTGGCCGGCAAGGGGGAGGGCGGCACACCCACGCGAGTCCAGGAAAGGGGCTTACTCGCCCCTCCCTACCCCCGGCCCCGGCGGGCGGCCAACCGGCGCCGGCCCCCGCAGGCGGGGAGGGACGTACTTGCGGCACACCCACGCGAGTGCAGGAAAGGGGCTTACTCGCCCCTCCCCACCCCCGGCCCCGGCGGGCGGCTAGCCGGCGCCGGCCCCCGCAGGCGGGGAGGGACGTAGTTTCGGCACACCCACGCGAGTCCAGGAAAGGGGCTTACTCGCCCCTCCCTACCCTCCCCGCAAACGGGGAGGGAGAGGACTCCGCCCGTCCCTACCCCCGGCCCCCGCAGGCGGGGAGGGAATCAGCGGACTTCGAGCCGGCTCTCCATCCCGGCTTCCTGGTGGCCGGGCTGCGTGCAGACGACCGGGTAGCTGCCGGCCGCCAGGGTGAGGGTCACCCGGACCGTGGCGCCGGGCGCCACCGGGGCCGTGTGGGCGATCCGGGCATGGCCGCCGGCGGTGAGGAGCGTGAAGTCGTGGGCGACCGTACCTACGTTGGTGACCGCGAACGTCGCCCGCCCCGGAGCGGACTGGATGGGGTCGGGGTGGAACTGAAACTCGGTCATCGTCACCGCCACCACCGGCCCTTCCGCCGCTGAGGGCCCGGCGCCGCCGCCCGCGCAGGCGGCGGCCGCCAGCAGGGCCAGAGCCAGGCTCAGCCTTATCAGCAGGTCGTGGGCGGTGGGGTCGGCGAGAACAGGCGGTCGACGCCGGGATCCACGGTCCGGCCCTGGGTCTCGAACTTCTCGGCCGCCAGCCAGGTCCCCCAGAAGCCGACCGTCCCCGCCTTGCCGCCGTGGCCCTGCCCGTAGCTGGGCGCCACCAGGTCGTGGAAGTGAGTGAAGTCGCGCGAAGGCTGGGTCGCCGCGCAGAAGGTCGACTTCTTCCAGATGCCAAAGTAGCGCAGCTCGGTGGCCGTCTTGGCCGAGTTGTGGTCGAACTGCAGGAAGGCCAGGACCTGGTCGTTCAGGGTCCGGAATATGCGCGGTGCCGTCTGGCCGCCCTGCAGCGGCTGCTCGCCGAACAGCCCGAAGAACTTGACGATCGCGTCGGCCGACGGCTTGCCCGCCCCCGGCGTGGTGAAGGCAGGCGCCGTCGCCGAGCCGCAGGCGGGAGCCGACTTGCCCGGCATCTTGTAGTCCACCCCGAGCGGCACGGCGCGGCCGCCGCTCTCGAGCTCGTCCACGGCCAGGTAGCTGAGCCAGTACCCCTGGCCGCCGGCCTTGCCCCCCA
>DATGVT010000342.1:0-3931 GCA_035300005.1 Candidatus Acidiferrales bacterium | reverse complement strand
GACCAGCGGCCGGGCCCTGGCCATCAGGCGCCCCGCTCTCCGCTGGCCGTCTCCCGCGACTCCAGAACCGTGGCCACCGTACGCGCGAAGGTGCGGGTGTTGATCGGCTTGGTTATGTAGGCCTCACAACCGGCTGCCAGCGCACTGTCGATCTGCCGCTGCATGGCGTGGGCGCTCAGGGCGACCAGCGGGATCCTGGCGGTGGCCGGACCGGACTTCAGCCAGCGGGCCAGCGCGATGCCGTCCACGCCGGGCAGCTGGATGTCGATCAAGATCAGGTCGGGCGCCCCAGTCGCCAGGCGCTCCATGGCGTCGCGGGCCGAGCCGGCGCCGTCAACCTCATAGCCTGCCTTCTCCAGCACCGCCCTGGCGAGCATCAGGTTGACCGAGTTGTCCTCGACCACCAGGATCCTGGCCGACCGAGACTCAGGAACGATGCGCTCCCACTCCTTCGGCCGGCTCCAGCCAGCGAGCCAGTCCCCGCAGCCAGTCCAGCAGCTTCACTCCAGGGACGCTGTCCTTCTCGACCACGGAGTCGATCTGACCCTTCAGACGGTCCCGTTCCCTTTCCGTGAGCTGCCGGGCGGTCAGCACGACGATCGGGATCGCGCGGGTCCGCTCCTCTTCCTTGAGGGCCTTGATGACGTCGAAGCCGCTGATCCCGGGAAGCATCAGGTCGAGGATGATCAGCGCCGGCGGCAGAGACCGGGCCAGGCTCAGGCCCTCCTCTCCGGTGGCGGCGCGGAGCACGTGCAAGCCGGCGCTTTCGAGGCTGGCCGAGACCACGTCGCGCACGACCCGATCGTCATCGATGACGAGCGCTGTCGGCGGGGCCCCGTCTCTCGGCTTCCCGGGAGGCAGGCGGCCGACAGCACCGAGCAGGGACTGGCGGCTCACCGGCTTGACCATGTAGTCGTCGGCGCCCATCGCCAGGCCCAGGGTCGGGTTGTCGACCACGGACACGATGGCGACCGGGATCTGCCTGGTTCGCGGCTCCGCCTTCAGCTGGCGCATCACCTCATAGCCGTCCATGCCCGGCAGGAGCACGTCGAGGGTGATCGCGACCGGCTGTAGGCGGCCGGCCTTCTCCAGTGCTTCTTCGCCCGTCCGAGCGATCGCGGTCCGATAGCCGCCCTGCCTTAGGTAGGCGGCGAACAGGCGGGCGGTGGCCGGATTGTCCTCGACCACCAGGACCAGGCTGCGACTGCCGTCTCCCACCTCCTCCGGCTGGCCGTCAACCTCGGCTGCTCCCACCGGCAGGGCTGAAGGAGCGGGCTGGGGCAGCTCGAGGAAGAAGCGGCTCCCCTTGCCCGGCTCACTCTCGACCCAGATCCGCCCCTGGTGGAGCTCCACCAGCCGCTTGCTCAGGGCCAGTCCCAGGCCCGTCCCCTGATGCCTGCGGTCGGCTCCGCTCTCGAGCTGCTGGAATTCGACGAAGAGCCGCGGTATGTCATCGGGTGCGATTCCGATCCCGGAGTCCTCGACGCAGATCTCCACCGCTTCGCCGACCCAGCGCAGACGGGCGGTCACCCGCCCTCCCTCCGGTGTGAACTTGATCGCGTTTGACAGGAGGTTCAGGACGACCTGCTTGAGCTTTCCTGGATCGGCCCTGACCGGCCGGACGGATTCGCCTTCCAGGGTCACGGTGATGCGCCTGGCCTCGGCCATCGGCTCCACGCTCGCAATCGCCTCGCGCAGGAGCAGGCCGGCGTCGAACTGCGCCGGCCGCAGCTCCATCTGCCCGGCCTCGACCTTGGCCAGGTCGAGGATGTCGTTGATCAGGCTCAGGAGGTGCTCCCCGCTGCCGTGGATCTGCTCCAGGTATTCGTGGTGGCGCGCCTCGTCCCGCTCCGTGCTGGACTCGTCGATCAGCAGCTCCGAGAAGCCCAGGATCGCGTTGAGTGGCGTTCGCAGCTCGTGGCTCATGTTGGCCAGGAAGTCGCTCTTGTGCCGGCTGGCCAGCTCGACCGCCTGGTTGGCCTGCTCCAGCTCCTGGTTGGCGCGTTCCAGCTCGGCGGTCCGTTCCCGCACCCGCGACTCCAGCTCCTCGTTGAGCGCCCGGACCTCCCGCTCGGCCTTCTCGCGCTGACTCAGCTCGCGATGAACCGACGCCAGCAGAGCGTTGAAGTCGTCAGTCAGCGAGACCACCTCGGCCGGGCCCCTCGCCTTGACCGGCGTGGGTTCGGCGCGGCCGGTGGCCGCTCGTACCGCGCCGCTGAGCCTGTAGATGGGATAGGTGATGCCGCGGTAGGCGGCGATGGTCGCGACCAGCAGCACCACCAGCCCCACCGCGATCATCTGCTGCATCTGCCCGACCAGCTGGTTGGCTGCTGCGAGCACCCCGTCAAGCTCTGCCCCCGAGTACACCTTCCAGCCGGTGCTCTTGACCGGGGACTGGCCATACAGCCGCAGCTTTCCGTCGACGTCGCTACGTTCCGCCGCGTCGGCGGATCGAGCGAAGGGCGTCCCCGTCAGCGGCGCCCCTGTCCATCGGGCGGACTTCAGCGACCGCGTGAGGATCGAGCGGCCGTCGCTGGTGACCACCAGAAATTCGACCCGGTAGGCGCCGCTGCCGAAGTCCGACGCCAGGTTGGGCCCAACTGGTTCCAGGTCGAGGAAGGCCGCGATGACGCCCTGTCCGGCAATCGGAGAGGCGATGAGCGCGACCTGCCTTCCGGTCACAGCGTCCAGAATCGGGGCCAGCGTCACCGGACCCGAGCTGTCCAGCCACTTCTGCCCCGCGTAAGGAGTGCGCGGATCGCCCGCCGCGGCGGCCCGCGACGAGCAGACGATCGAGCCGTCGAGCCGGACGACGTCGATGTGACCGGTGCCAAAGGCGCCAACCGGCGCGTAGCGGTGCTTGCAGGTGCTGGGATCCGCGAAGGCCAAGCCAGGGTTGGGATCGGCAGCCATCGCGGCCCGCAGGATGTCGACACCGTCGCCGAGCTGCTTAGCCGCCCGCTGGGCGGCAGAGTTCATTTCGGATTCCGCGGTCTGGCGGGAGAGCTGGCGAACCTGGTAGCTCACCGCGAAGGCAGTTGCGGCGGCCACCAGGATCACCGTCAGGAGGAGGACGGCGACGTAGGCCCGCAGCGGGAGGCCGCGGCGCGGTTTGGTTTCCGATCTGCGCAGGTTCAAGTAGGTGCCGCCGCCCTCCGGGCCCGATCCTAGGCTTCGCTCCCTGCCGCCGCATCGTCGGTTGGTACGGGGGCGGATCTCGGAAAAGCCGCAACCCCGGCGACGATGGCGGCGACGAACCAGCGCAGCCAGTCGAGGGCAGCCGAAGCTCCAGCCAGCCGCTCGGGCCACCGATCGAATTCCGCCGGCGGCCAGGGGCCGAGCATGACATTCAGCCCGGCCAGGACGGGGAGGCACAGGAAGAGGATCGCGAGCGCACCTATGACCAGGTGCTGGGCAGGAACCTCCTCGTCGGAGTCCGCCGCCCCCGGACCGCCGTCGATCTGGAGCATCGACCGTGCCTGGCCGGCCTGATGCTAGGTCCCTCGATCGGCGGTGAACATTCGCAACAGGTACTGAGCGGCGGCACGGAAATGCCGCACGCCGAGTCGAGAAAACCCCCTAGATTTGCGCTGTGGCCACGACCGCCACCCAGCGCGGCATCGCGGGTGAGCAGCTCTTCGCGGCCACCGTCACCCTGACCTCAGACGGCGAGCTCGAGCTCTTCAAGCCGCTGATCGACGACGACCACACCGACATCGACGTCGGCCCTCGCGGCGCCATTCCGGCGTTGGCGATCCAGGTCAAGACGGCGCTCAGCCTCGACCGCAGCGGGTTCGCCGTGGCGAGGGCGTTCTATCCCGGCCAACCGCGGCAGCACCCGCGCTTCATCTATGCCGTGCTCTACGTCGAAGAGGCGGCGGTGCACACGGCCTGGCTCGTCCCCAGCTCGGGCTTCAACCGTCTCGCCTAC
>DATGVT010000341.1:0-2139 GCA_035300005.1 Candidatus Acidiferrales bacterium | reverse complement strand
GCCGGCTGCCCGATGACGAACCGGAAGCCCTGAGCCTCCCGTTCGAAGTCGAAGCCCAGGTTGGGCGCCGCCATGCCTAGTTGCCGGGACCGGCCGAATGAGCCGCAGGCCGGAGGCGCGCCAGCCCGGCGTTCCAGGCGGCCGGAGCCAAGGAGAGGGTGGCGCTAGGAGGAGCGCAGCCGAAGCTGCGTGACGACGCGGCGCCGGGGCCCTCGACGCAGGCTTCAGCGCCGAAGGCGCCCGGCCGTCTGGGACGTCGGCTGCGGCTTACTTGGGCGGGTTCCGGCAACTCGCTCAATTTAGACCCCGAAAGAGCGGTAGACCCCCTCCCACTCGGCCAGGTCCAGCGTCTCCGGCCGCCGGCGGGGGTCGATCCCCAGCTCCCGGAGGGCCTCCGCCGCCGGCCTGCCGGTCAGGCGGCCGAGGGTCCCGCCCAGCTGTTTGCGCCGCTCCTGGAAGACGCGTTCGACCAGGCGGAAGAACCGGCCCAGGTCGTCCACCTGGACCGCCGGCCTGGATCTCACCTCCAGCACCACCAGGGCTGAGTCGACCCGGGGTGGGGGCCTGAAGGCTGCCGCAGGCAGGACCAGCTCCAGGTGGGGCTGGGCGAAGACGTGGACCGCCACCGTCGAGAGGCTTCCGCCGCCCGGGCGGGTCCAGCGCTCGGCCACCTCCTTCTGCACCACCAGCGACAGCCGCCGAGGTCGAGGCTCCGGCTCCAGCAGGCGCGGCATCAGGGCGCCGGTCAGCTGGTAGGGGATGTTGCCGGCCACCACCTGGCCTCCCTCCGGGAAAAGGCCCGGCAGGTCGAGCTTCAGCACGTCGGCGTGGACGACCTCCACGTTCGCGTGACCGCGGACCACCTCGCGCAGCGCCGGCAGCAGCTGCGGGTCAACCTCGACCGCCAGCAGCCGCCGGCAGCGGGCCGCCAGCGCGATGGTGAGGGTGCCCACGCCGGCGCCCACCTCCAGGACCTGGTCGTTGGGCCCGAGGCCGGCTGCTTCCGCCACCCGATCTCGGAGGCCGGCGTCGGCCAGGAAGTTCTGGCCCAGCCGGTGCCGGAGCCGGATCCGGTGGCGGCGCACGAGCGCGGCCAGCCGCTCGGGGTCGGCAGGGTCGATCAAGAGAGCCTCGTGAAGAGCGCCCGGGCGTTGGCCGTCGTCTGGGCGGCCAGCTCCTCCAGGGAGACGCCGCGGAGCTCGGCCACCAGACGGGCCGTGTCCAGCAGCCACGCCGGCCGGTTGGGCGAGAGCCGGCGGTGCGGGGTGCCGAAAGGCGTGTCGGTCTCCAGGAGCAGCCGGTCGGCGGGGCATTGACGCGCGACCTCGCGCAGGTCCGCCTGGCGGGGGCGAGTCACCAGCCCCGAAAGGCCCAGGAGGAGGCCCAGGTCCAGGAAGCGCTCGGCCCAGCTCCAGTCCAGCGCGAAGTAGTGCATCACCCCCTGCAGGCGGGGGTGGGCGGCCAGCACGTCGAAGACGGCGTGCTCCGACCGGCGGCTGTGGACCGAAACCGGCAGCGCCGACTCCTCGGCCAGCCCGCAGAGCGCGTCGAACCACTCCCGCTGCAGGTGCTCCGGGGCGTGCTCGGGGTGGACGTAGTCCAGGCCGACCTCCCCGATCGCGACCACCCGGGGATGGCGGCTCAGCTCCCGGATCCGATCCAGGTCAGGCGGCTCCGAGTTGACCGGATGGTGGCCGGCGCCCGCAAAGACCTGCTGGTGGCGCGTGGCCAGGCCCAGGGCCGCTTCACAGGTCGCGGCGTCGGTGCCCATGCTGATCAGCCGCGTCACCCCGACCTCCGCCGCTTCGGCCAGCGCCGCCTCGACGTCCTCCACCGCCTCCAGGTGGAGGTGGCTGTCGACTAGCTCTATGCCGACCGCTCCATGCGCCCGAGCTCCTCGTCGACCACCTTCTCGTCCAGTTTCTTGAAGAGAGGCTTCGGCTCCTGCAGCTTCTGGCCCGCCCGCAGCCCGGTCGGCTTCCAGAGATCCTGGCGCTCGTAGTCGGCGCCCAGGATCAGGTGCCGCCAGCCCTCCTCTTCCTCCACCTCCCGGATCTCGGGTTGGGGCGCGATCACGCCCCGGTGGCCGAGCATCTCATGCAGCCGCTGGCTGGTGAAGGGAAGGAAGGGCGCCACCAT
>DATGVT010000340.1:0-2925 GCA_035300005.1 Candidatus Acidiferrales bacterium | reverse complement strand
ACGCACGCTGGAGGGGATCCGCGAGAACGAGGGCCGGATGCGCGCGCTGGGCTGCCCCACCTTCCGCTACCGGATGGCCGCCTTCGTGGTGGCCGGCACCATGGCCGGCCTGGCCGGGGCGCTGGCAGCGCTCTACAACGGCTACGCCCAGCCCGACCTCCTTTACTGGACCAACTCGGGGCTGGTGCTGGTGGCCGTCGTCGTGGGGGGCTCCCGCTCCCTGGCCGGCCCCGCGCTGGGCGCCTTCTTCGTGCTGGTGATGCAGATCGGGCTCAGCGGCTCCGCCGAGCGCTGGGAGCTGATCGTGGGTGCGGTCTTCGTGGCCGTGGTCCTGTTCCTGCCCGGCGGGCTGGTCAGCCTGGTCCGTCGCGTATGAGGCTCTCGGTCGAGGGGCTGACCGTCCGTTTCGGCGCTGTGGCCGCGCTCAACCGGGTCAGCCTGCAGGTCTCGAGCGGCGAGCGGCTGGCGGTGATCGGGCCCAACGGCGCCGGCAAGACGACGCTGTTCAACGTGATCGCCGGTGACCTGCCCGCGGCAGCCGGCAGCGTGAGCTTCGATGGCCGCGAGGTGACCCGGCTGGCCTCCTGGCGGCGGGCTCGTCTTGGTCTGGGCCGCACCTTCCAGCGCAGCACGCTCTTCGGGCAGCTGACGGTCGCCGAGAATCTGGCGCTGGCCGTGCGCACCCGCCTGCGCGGCGGCTGGCGATTCTGGCCCAGCCGCCGGGAGCGGGTAGTCGAGGCCGAGGTGGCCCAGAGGCTGCGAGCGGGCGGGCTGGAGACAGTCGCGCAGCGCCCGGCCTTGGCGCTGGCCCACGGCGAGCAGCGCTCGCTGGAGGTGGAGCTGGCGCTGGCGGCGGGGCCGCGGGCGCTGCTGCTGGATGAGCCGATGGCGGGCTTGGCCGGGCCCGAGCGTCAGGCCGCGGTGGAGCGGCTGCGGGCCCTGCCGCGCGAGGTGACCCTGGTCATCGTGGAGCACGACCTGGACGCCGTTTTCGCGCTGGCCGAGCGGATCGCGGTGCTCGACCACGGAGTCGTCATCGCCGACGGCCCGCCCGAGCAGGTTCGCAGCGACGCCCGGGTGCAAGAGGTGTACTTGGGTGCTTGACCGGCTCGAGGTGAGCGGCCTGCGCGTCGCCTACGGACTGACCACCGTCGTCCGCGACGTCTCCCTGCGGGTCGGCGAGGGCGAGGCGGTGGCGCTGCTGGGGCGGAACGGGGCCGGCAAGACCTCGACCCTGATGGGCATCGCCGGTGCGCTGCCGGCCACGGCCGGCTGGGTCCGGGTGGACGGGCGGCCGGTGCAGGCGAGGCCGGCCTTCGAGGTCGCCCGCGCGGGCGTCTCCCTGGTCCCCCAGGGGCGGCGCATCTTCCCCACCCTCTCCGTGCGCGAGAACCTGGTGCTGGGCTCGCGGGCGGGCGACCTGGCCGCGGTGCACGCGCTCTTCCCGGTGCTGGCCGAGCGCGCCCGCCAAGCCGGCACCACCCTCTCCGGCGGCGAGCAGCAGATGCTCGCCATCGCCCGCGCCCTGATGACGCGACCTCGGCTGCTGCTGATGGACGAGCCCTCCGAGGGGCTGGCGCCGCAGGTGGTGAAGGCGATCGGCGACCTGATCGTCAAGCTCCGGCGGGAGCAGAACCTGTCCATCCTGCTCGCCGAGCAGAACCTGGCCCTGGCGCTCGCGGTGGCCGACCGGGTGTACGTCCTCGAGCGGGGTGAGGTGGTGCACGAGGGCCCGGCGACCGAGTTCCGGGAGCGGCCTGCCCTGCACCGGCGCTTCCTCGGTGTATAACGGCCCCGATGGCTGACATGGCGCCCCCGCGGCTGCCCGGCCGGGTTGAACGCGGCCGCAACTGGTCGGCGGTCCTGGGAGTGACCCTGGTCCTGGTCGGAGCCGTCCTGCTCCTGGCCCGCGGGCTGGGATTCGACCTCGAGCGCTACGGCTGGCCGCTCTGGGTCATGCTGCCCGGCGCCGTCCTGCTGGCGGTGGGCCTGGTCCTGGGCGGCGGCGCCGGCATCGGGCTGATCATCCCCGGCTCCATCATCCTGGTGGCCGGGCTCGTGCTCTTCTTCCAGAACGCCACCGACGACTGGGCGAGCTGGGCTTATGCCTGGGCCCTGATCGCCCCCGGCGGGGTCGGCCTCGGCCTCTTCATCGCCGCGCTGAGGACCCGCGACCCCGGCCTGCGCCGGGCGGGCCTGGCGGTGGCCTTCATCGGGATCGTCATCTTCGTGGTCGGCTTCGTCTTCTTCGAGACGGTCCTGCACATCAGCGGCCGCGACTTCGGCCTGGCCGGCCAGGTGGCCCTGCCGGGCCTGCTGATCGCCCTGGGAGTCGTCTTGCTGGCCCGCAGCTTCAGCCGCGGAGGCTCTTCTCCAGCTCCTCGCGCGTGATCTGATAACTGGTCCCGCGCCGGTGCTCCCGGAAACCGAGCGCCGTGTTGATCGCGAGCATGGGCGCGTTCGTGGTCGCGTTGTCGGTCACGACCCAGCGGGTCTCCGGGTGCTTGCGGTGGACGTGCTCGAGCATGGCCGCCTTCAGCCACTTGCCGAGTCCGCGGCCCCTGGCCTCCGGCCATACCCCTGTGAAGCCCTGGAAGATGAAGCCGGCGTCGTAGGGCGCCCAGCTGACGTCCGTGATCCCGGTGATGCTGCCGTCCGGCTCGCGGGTCAGGGCCGTGTACTCCACGCGTCCCTGCTCCGCCCATCTGGCGTAGCGGTCCTCGGCCAGGGCGGGGGTGACCACGATCTCCCCGTGGTCGAGGTCCTGCAAGGGCATGGTGTTCAGCATCCGCGTGATGGCGGAGCAGAAGTCCTCCAGCAGCTGATCGGGAATCTGGGGGTCGTAGAGCTCGAGACGCGTCTGCGGTGAACGCCGCTGGCCTTCCTCGATCCAGCTCCTGACCAGACCCCAGTCGACCTGCTGGA